>JADFXG010000005.1 GCA_015233895.1 Nitrospirota bacterium
ACTCATTGTGTCATGCCTCCTTTTTGTTATAACTGATAATATAATTCAGTTAGGCAGTTTCTGAAAATATACTTTCCAAAAAATGCTCTCTAATTAGACTTCATGACACAGTTTTTTGAACACTCTCGAAATTTCCGACAAATCAGCCCTGTCTTTATTGGTCAGAGGAGGCAGATTTAAGGCTATTCCCGGCAGGTTTACTCCGGCACGGCTTGTCAGCTTTCCGCCCTTTATGGCCGTACAAATTAACCCATTGTCTGTTATTTCTGAAACTATAAGAGTGATAGCTCCGTCATCAAGTAAAATCCGGCTCCCTGCGGTTACTACTGATGCCATCTGGGGATAATTTACACACACACCGGCACTGCTGCCCATAAATTCTTCTTCTGAGGGAATAAGTTTTACACGGTCTCCGGCACTCAGCGTTAATGGCGTATCAATGGGACCAACTCTGAGTTTTCTGCCCTTGATGTCAGCTCCAATTTTAACAGAGGATGACACACTCCTGACGGTTTTAACCAACTCCGCCATCTCACCCTGCGCCACATAAGACATGTTCAGGCGAAAGGCCGTAACTCCGGCAGTGATTAACTCTCTGAGCGTGTTTTTGTCTTTACTAACCGGCCCTATGGTAGCATGGATTTGCAAAGTGCTGTTTTTAACTAACATCCGGCGGGCGCTTTGGCTTAGGAGCAGGGAAAATCAACCGTATTGCTCTCTCAAGGAATAAATAGTCGACTGCCCAGTTAATCAGCACCATTACGCGGTTTCTAAAACCAATAAGATTCATCAGATGAATGACAAGCCACAGTATCCACGCAATAAAACCGGTAAAGGTCTTTTTGCCGATAAGGGCAACTGCTGAATTACGTCCGATTGTCACCATAGCCCCTCTGTCTTTATAAGTAAACGGCTGCAGAGGCTTATCAGCAATTGAGGCAAGAATATTTTTAGCGGTTAAAACCCCCTGCTGAAGTGCTACCGGGGCTGTCATAGGAAGCTGCCTTCGCCCCTCATCAATTGAGGATACATCCCCAATGGCAAATACCTCAGGGTATGCCTCAAGAGCAAGCGTGGGCAGCACCCGTACCAGATTGTTGCGAGTTACGGGAGTTCCCCACTTTTCTGTAATCGGGTCGGCACACACTCCCGCAGTCCAAACCACAGTTTCTGTCGGAATCACCCCTTTGTCTTTCAGGTGCACGGTCTGTCCGGTAACATGGGAGACAAAGGTCTGAAGCATTATCTCAACCCCCATCCGGCTGAGTTTGTTTTGTGCATAGTCTCTGAGATTTTTAGGGAAAGTCAGCAGAAGACTGTTTGCTGCCTCAATTAAGATTATATGGACATAGTTAAAGTCTATAGCAGGGTAGTCTTTTTTAAACGGCCCGTGAATCAGCTCGGCAAGTGCGCCGGAGAATTCCACTCCCGTAGGCCCCCCTCCCACTATCGTAAAGGTAAGCAGACTCTGCTTCTGCGTTTCAGATATTTTCCTTGACGCAAGCTCAAAACAGTTCAGGATGTGGTTTCTTAACTCAACCCCCTGATGAAGATTTTTAAGTTGAAACGTATGCTGAGCTGCCCCCGGAGTGTCAAAAAACTGAGTCACCGTACCGGTTGCCAGCACCAGATAGTCATAGTGAATGGCGTAGCCAGAGCTTTTTACTATTTTATTTGCAAAATCTATTTTTTCAATATCAGCCATAATAAACTTTACGTTAGAATATTTCCTTAATGTACTCCTTATAGGATAGACAATGTCCTCAGGTTCAAGTTCTGCTGCAGCTACCTGATAAAGAAGAGGAAAAAACGTGTGATAGTTATTTCTGTCAACAAGCAGAACATCAACATTTTTTTTGTTAGCGAGGGATTTTGCTGCCCAAAGCCCGCCAAAACCCGCCCCCACGATAACAACACGCTTGCGCCCTTGCTGTTTATCCGCCCCCGCCCCTGCCCCCTGATATATATCCGCTGCTCTGTCCATAGCGCTGTTCAATACATAATATATAAAACCTGACGATTATATCAATATGACGTTTTAATTATTTAAAAATTATGTTACAATGATGGAATGTGAGAGTTGACAATATCACAAGAGGCAGGAACAGATGAGAAGAATAGTGGTAAAAGAAACGTATAAGGATGGGCAGGTGATTTTTAAGGAATCCAGTTACGGCGAAGGTACCTATGTGATTCTTAGCGGGAAAGTGCACATCGTAAAAAAAATCAATAATGTTGATATAGTTATAGCTACCTTAGAAAAAGGAGATTATTTCGGCGAAATGAGTTATCTCGACAGACAACCACGTTCAGCCTCGGCTGTAGCTGTGGGAGAGGTGCAGTGCGGTTTGCTTGATAAGAATTTTCTTGAAGATGAAATCAATAAAACCTCAGAAGAATTCAGATTAATATTAAACACTTTGGTTGAAAGGCTAAGACAGACCACATCGCAGCTTGTGTCGCTGACAGCAGAAAATCATCTTTTGAAAAAATAGAGACAATATCCTGTTGCTGCAGCTAAACATGCTGTAGCTGACAGAGTTAGTGCCATGCAGAAGGATAACGGCGCTCGTTTGATTTGAATGACATAAGAGAGGATATAGTAATTACAGATCCACTATGGACGTATTGAACTAAGCTATGTTTGAAGGAATAAGAATAAAGAAGATTCTGGTCAGGCTTGAAGATGCAAAGACTGAGGACGAGCAGAATAAGGCAATAGATGATTTAATATCATTTGGGAGTGCTGCCTTTATTCGTGTTGTTGACATATTCAGGAGCAGGCGTATCAATTATGAGCGGTTTCACTACATTGTACAAAGGATTTGCGACGAAAGCTGCCTTTATGAGGTGTTACCCCTGATAGGTGACAGACAAAGTGATGTCAGAATGGTAGCTAAGGAATTGATCCTGAAAAAATGGAAAGAGCAGTCAATCCCTTTTCTTATAGAATACCTTAAGTCTTCTGATATGACTGTTCGGGCTAACGCCACCGAGTTGCTGGGTGTGATAAAAAGCCAGCAAGCTGTGCCTAAGCTCATTACTATTTTTAACGAATGTGATTCTGAAACAAAGAAAAATATAATCAAAATATTGTCTGAAACCGGAGGCCCTGCAGCGTCAAAGGTGATAATGGGGGCTCTTAACGACAGTGTACTTTCAGTCAGAGTGGCTGCAGTAAAAGCACTGGGTGCCATGAAAGACCATGATGCAGTGAAGCTCTTAACAGAGAAACTCTCCGAGGAGGACACACAAATCAGACGAGCCACTTTGGAGGCTCTTGGCTCTATTGGGGACAAACGGGCGGCACTCCCCATGCTGTTAATGCTCAGAGACACCGATATGATAATCAGGCAAAAAGCCGTTGAGTATATCCTCCAGGTGGCAGACTCTGAGGTCATACCGGATGTTATAGCGTTAATGAGAGACAGGGATGTTAATGTAAGACGTTGTGCTGTGGATGTTTTAAATGGCCTAAAGGATTCAAGAACATCAGAGGTGCTGCTTAAAGCCATGAAAGACTCCGACTGGTGGGTACGGCAGATTGCCACAGATGCGCTGTCGGAACTTAAGGGAGAAAATATAGTCAGGTTTTTTGTAACCATGCTTAAGGATTCTACTGATGAGAGTATGCGGCGGCTGGCGGCTGAGTTTTTTTCAAAGGTGCCGGATGAGTCGGCTCTTGAGCCTTTAATTCATGCCCTTGATGACACTGACTGGTGGGTTAGAGAGAAAGCTGTGACAGCTCTCGGTGCGTTGAAAAATAAGCGGGCTGTGGAGCCTCTTTCTAAATTAATGGAAGATGAGGAAATAAAAGGAGTTATACCGGATGCTCTCTTTAAAATTGGAGGCGCTGAGGTTATCCCGCCATTACTTGCTTTAATGAATGACAGGCAGAAACGTGTGCGTATTGAGGCCCTTAAAGCGCTGGGGAAACTTAAGAACCCTGATTCAGTACCGCACATCAAGGAGCTTCTCAATGACGACGATGATGATATTAAGATTGAGGCTGTTGACACCTTAAAAAAAATCACAGGGAAATTATTCAGAATCGGAGATGGTAAGTCACAGGAGACAGGAGCCATTGGAACTAAGACCGTTGTTGGCCACATGCTTCCTGAAGGCTCCATTCAAACCGAGGCTATCCTTGTCGTTGACTTATGTGATTCAACTGGTATCGCCAACAGATACGGAGATCAGTTCGCCCTTAACCTTACAAAAACACTCACAGAAACTGCAAAACCCATTTCACGGCGTGAACAGGCTCAATTTTCAAAGAGTACCGGAGACGGCTTTCTTATAACGTTTCCCAAAATTAGAAACGCTGTTAACTTTGCTTTAGACCTGCTCAGAGAGATAGCTAAGTATAATGAGGCCACTGAGGATTCGGCACACATAGACCTGCGTTTTGCCATTAACTTTGGTGAGACGAGAACTGATGCTAAAGGTGACAGACTTGGGGTTGCCACCAATATGACTTTTCGCGTAGAGGGTGTAAAGTCTGCCGATTTAAAACCATTAGAGGGTGGAATGAAACCTGAAGACATGCCCCTTGTAAACAGAATATTTGTAACTGAGCACGTAGTTGGCGAGGCAGCTAAAATGCAAGGAATAAAAGTTCAGCCGGTCGGATTTTTTGAACTAAAAGGAATTGCCGGCCTTCATAAAGTGTTTGAACTTAAATGCACGGGTTAATGCGGCAGGCGGATTAGAAACAAAGTGCGCTGCCATAAAAATTTTATGCGGTTATGTAATTAAAAAAAAATATTTGGAATACTACTTTTTTTTTTATATTGTTTTGATTATAATAGCGTGAGTTAAAAAAATATATGCCAGAGAGGTTATAAAGATGGCTGGTAAACTAGTTTATTTTTTGTTATTAGTAGTAGTGATGGTTGCAATGCCTGTTTATTCAGAAGCTCAGGATAACACGACAACAATGGACAATTCAACGGAAAATGATGTTCCCAAATTTGTAACAACAAAGCCACAGTTTACAGAGGGGATTTTCCCGTGTTCTAATTGTCATGCCGCAATGACACCCAACCGCCAAAGGCGCGAGCTTTCCTTTCACACGGAAATCCAGTTAAATCATGCAAAAAGACAGCGTTGGTGCCTGGACTGCCACGACGCAGATAATCGTAACGTGCTGAAACTGGCTAATGGCGACCATGTGACTTTTGAAGAATCCTATAATCTTTGCGGGCAATGCCACGGTAACATTTTCAGGGATTGGAAAACAGGGATTCATGGTAAAAGGATAGGATATTGGAACGGAGATAAGACCTATTATCTGTGCGTGAACTGCCATAATCCGCACTCGCCGCATTTTAAACCCTTAAAGCCGCTTCCTATGCCTGCTCATCCGCAAGATGTCACAAAAATAAAAAGCACTACATCAATTGAAGTTGACGGCAGGAAACTCTACATACCTGTGTATGAAAAGTGAAGGACGGAGAAACTTATGAATAGAAGAAATTTTCTAAAAACAGCAGCATTGGGAGTAGGCGGCATACTGCTTCCGGCAAAAGACAGTCCGGCATCTGTATGGGAGTCTTTTTTTCAGAAGTACTACAGGGAAATGAACGATAAAGAGAAAAAAGACGTTGTAGCAAGACTTGAGAAGGAATATGAAGAGAAATATAAAAAGCACATAAAAGTTAAAACTAATGCTCCGCTGCCCAAGGTACTTTATGGCTACGGTCTTGATTTATCCCGTTGTGTTGGCTGCAGACGGTGCGTTTATGCTTGTGTTACCGAAAATAACCAGTCGCGCAATCCTCAAATTCAATATATAACAGTGTTACAGTTTGAACAGGGTGAGAAATGGGTCAGCGATCTTGAGGAATCCAATAAGTACTATAACCCGGAGACAGTGCCTGCTCCTGAGCACTTTTATATGCCTGTTCAGTGCCAGCAATGTGAGAAGCCGCCTTGTGTGAAGGTATGCCCTACGCAGGCCACGTGGAAAGAGCCGGACGGAATAGTGGTGGTTGACTATAACTGGTGCATAGGGTGCCGCTACTGTATGGCGGCGTGTCCGTATAACGCCCGTAAGTTTAATTGGGGAGAGCCGACTATACCAGTAGATGAGATAAACACAGAGACTCATTATCTTGGAAACAGGCCGCGCATTAAGGGCGCTGTTGAGAAGTGCACTTTCTGTATACAAAGAGTTCGGGAAAACCCCGGACGGTACCCTGCGTGCGTGGAGGTCTGTCCGGTTGGAGCACGGAAATTTGGCAATCTGCTTGACCCGGAAAGTGAGATTCGAGTTTTAATAGAAACTAAGCGTGTGTTTCGACTTAAAGAGGAGCTTAATACGCAGCCTAAGTTTTACTATTTCTTTAGTTTATAGAGGAGAATGAATATGACATTGCTGCAATTTATCAGAGATTTATTCAAAGAAATTACCAAAGGAAACAAAGCATATTTTATTTGGCTTGGCTTACTAAGCATAGTGATGTTAAATGCACTGGTTTCCTATATCATGCAGCTTAATAATGGTTTGATAGTTACTCACATGAGAGATCAGGTCTCGTGGGGCTTTTACATATCAAACTTTACATTTTTAGTCGGTGTGGCTGCCGCTGCAGTAATACTGGTAATACCCTCGTATATTTATCATTTTAAACCAATCAAAGAGATAGTGCTTTTTGGTGAGATGATGGCTGTAACGGCAGTGCTGATGTGTTTAATGTTTATCACCGCGGATCTGGGTAAACCTCTGGTTGCATGGCATTTATTTATAACTCCGAACTTTCCGCGTTCAATACTCATGTGGGACGTAATAGTGTTAAACGGCTACCTTATATTGAACACATTAGCCGTCTTTTATGTTCTCTTTAGTGCGGCTCACGGGCGTGAATATAAAATGGTCATTATGTGGCCATTGGTGCTAATATCAATACCGTGGGCGTTTAGTATTCACACGGTGACCGCTTTCTTATATAACGGTTTATCGTCAAGGCCATTTTGGAACGCCTCAATAACAGCACCTCGTTTTATCGCATCAGCAATGTGTTCGGGACCTGCACTTATGATACTTGTGTTTCAGGTAGCCAGAAAAGTCTCAGACATTGTGGTTAACGATAAGGCGATTTTTAAGATAGCCGAGCTAATAGCATATGCTATGGGCATCAACCTTTTTCTGTATGCCTCTGAGATATTCAAAGAGTTTTACTCACAAAGCATTCATCTTGCTCCGATGGAGTATCTGTTTTTTGGACTAAAAGGCCACACGCTTTTAGTGCCGTTTACATGGGTTGCAATGGTGTGTAACCTTACAGGTTTTGTAATTTTTATGTCACCAAAACTTAGAAATCGTTTCTTGTTTTTAAACATAGCTTGTGTGCTTGTTTTTATAGGGGTTTATATTGAAAAGGGTATGGGCTTTGTAATCCCCGGATTTGTGCCTGATACGTTAGGAGAGATATATGACTATTTACCATCATACATTGAGTTAAGCTTGAGTGCTGGTATCTGGGCATTTGGCGCCTTTTTCTACACACTTTTGCTTAAAATAGCTATCCCTATATATAAAGGGGAACTGAGTTTTCTTTCCCACAACATGAGACATAGCCTCAGAGACTTACACAAGCCAGCAGTTCATTGACAGATAAAAAAAAATCCGGCCTGTTCAGGCACCTTTTCTTTGCCAGTCAGGTCGGATTAAATATTGTTGTTGCAACAGCAGTTGGATATGCAATAGGGCGTGGGCTTGATTACTTATTCGGCACGACTCCTTGGTTAACTATTATTTTTTTGATTTTTGGTATCATTTCCGGCTTTTTTGAAACGTTTCGCCTTGTTCAAAAAGCGATAAAAGAAGATGATTAAGACCGTAACACTCTGCACCATCGTTTTGTCCATAGTGATATGTACAGTCCTGTACATTATGGGGTTTAGCGACACTGCCTTTAGTGTATTAATCGGGAGCTCTGTAACTTTAATCAATTTCATCCTTTTGTCATATGGAATTACAAAACTTTTGGACGCTAAACCAGTTGCGATTTTTTTTAATAGTTTTCGTTTGTTACTATTCATTGCAATATTTTCAACATTGATATATTTACGGCTTGCAAATGTGGTCGGATTATTTAGCGGTTTTACCATTACTATCGTAACAATCGCAGTTATTGGAATAATACATTCTAAAATAACTTAGGTCTCAAATAAATAAGGGGGAAAGACAGAATCCTTCCCCCTAAGTAAGTTCTTTTATGAAATTACTAAAAACTATATTCTCATACCGCCATCAACTTCAAGCACTCTGCCGGTAAAGAAATCATTTTCGATTATGAACTTTACAGCTAAAGCAATCTCAGCCATCTCGCCAAGACGTCCGACAGGGATTTGCTGAATTATTTTATCTAAAACATCTTGTCTTATTTTAGCAACCATCTCGGTGTTGATGTAGCCGGGTGCTATGGCGCCCACTCTGATGCCATAAGCGGAGAGCTCCTTTGCCCAGGTTACAGTCATTCCGTCAACTGCTGACTTTGTTGCTGTGTAGTTTGTCTGTCCCTTGTTACCAGAGCGGCTAATCGAGGAGATATTTACTATTACTCCCTTAACCTTATTCTTGACCATATGATAGGCTGCTTCTCTTGCGCAAAGAAACACTCCTGTCTGGTTAACTGAAATAACTTTATTCCAGTTAGAAAGCTGAAATTTTTGTGTCTCTTCACCCTTCTGTCTTACAAAAAGGCCGTCTGCCGTTATCCCGGCATTGTTAACCAATACGTCAGGTGCGCCATATTTTCCTACATAGTCATTGAAAAATGCCTCAACAGATGCTTCATTGGTAACATCCACAATGGCGCCGTCTATGCCAGTGTCTGCCTTAAGTGAATCAAGGTTTTCCTGAATAACATCTACTGCAAACGGTACTGCTCCGGCAGCCTTCAGATCAGTTCCAAACTGTCTGCCCATACCACGTCCACCGCCTGTGATTATTACTTTCTTGCCTTTTAAATCCATATCTACACTACCTCCTTTGTTTTATTAGTATGATTACAATTACATTGCGTCGATCATATTCTAAAGTAGCCGCACCACGAATTTTATAATAAGTTTTATTAAATAAGCAAGTTATTTTTTATTCTGTGAATCATCTTATAACGAGTAGCAGTCAGAAGTATAACGAGGCGGCAAGGAGAAAGCGACGTAGGCGTACTTTTAGTACGTTGAGGAGCTTTTGACGAAGCCAACAAAGTTAGGCGATTGACTGCTGCTTGTATTAATTTGCCTTTAAAATCATCTGATTAGTTTTAGATCTGTGTTCGCCGATAGATGTGATATACACGGCAGGACTGTCATGAACCGGGCACTTGTTTTGACATATACCACAGCCAATGCAGTGTTTTGTATCAATAAAGGGGCGTTTTAATATTTTTGTGCTACCATCTCTCATGGTAAGCTCTGTGTTTTGAAACCATATGGCTTTGGGTGAGGTTGGGCAGACCTCCTCACACACGATACACTCGATGTTCATAGCCCATGGGAGACATCTGCCGCGGTTATAAAATGCTGTGCCGATTTTTGTCTTTATCTTTTTTTCAACCGTAAGCGGCATGATAGCGCCAGTTGGGCAGACATGCCCGCAAAGCACACAGTTATGTTCGCAGTAGCCGATTTTGTTAATTAAAACCGGAGACCACAAGCCTTCAAGCCCTGCCTCAAAGAGGGCAGGTTGAAGTACGTTGGTAGGACAAACTCGCATACACTCGCCGCATTTTATACAGCGTCTGAGGAAATCTCCCTCAGGGATTGACCCGGGAGGCCGGATTACACTGGCTGTGTCCAGAGTGCGTGCATTAACAGCGCTTTTCATCATAGGAAATAACACGGTTGTGGCAAGTGCGGTCTCTACTATTCTGCGGCGGTTTACATCAAGAGGCATTTGGTCAGAACTTTGCTGGTTTTTTAATCCGTAGTGCAGCGCTCCCTCAGGGCACTCCTCAATACAGGTCATACAGAGATGACACTCACTTTGCCTAAGGGCAGCATGAGGATCGCAGGCGCCATGACAGTACTTCAGACATTTACGGCAATCTGTACATTTTTTTGTATCGCGGCGAATCCGCATTGGCGAAAAGGCTGATATCACCCCCAATAGCGCACCAAGCGGACACAGTGCCCGGCACCACAGGCGTGTCAAAAACCGGTTTGAAAACATCACAGCTATAAATATCAGAGTGATAATTATCCCGCCGCTAAATATCGGCTGTTTAAGGTACATTGTGATTGCAGAATGATTTAAGGCAGGCAACATAGAAATGGTAAAAGAGCGAGTTAAAAAGGAAATCGGATCAAACAGTCCGGTCTGAAGAGAGCCAAAGGCTGCCAGAACTATTAAAAAGGTAAGAAGGTAATATTTAAAAGCAAAAAAACTGCGGTAGGAATTAATTTTGTTGTGATCAATGTTTTTGCGCTTATTAAAAATATGGCTTACCCACTGATTTAAAATACCCATAGGACATATCCATGAACAGAAGAAGCGCCCAAGAAAAACAGTTGGTATAATGACAAGAAGCGATAAGATGATTCCTTTATAAACGGTGAAACTGCTAAGCAGTGTGGCAAGAAACGTTAGCGGACTCAACTCTAAAAAAAGCGCCGTTTCATAGCCTTTTAAGTGCCTGAAATCTGTAGCAAAGAGAAGTACAAGGAAAAGTACGAAAAAAAACACAGAGTAAATCCTGCGTATGGTTGTTAGTTTGCTCAAACGGAAAACTCCTCATGACGAAGGGCATTTTTCCAGTCAGAAGTACCAGTGCCTCTTACCTCGGCAATTTTAAGAAAAGCGACATCCCCGGTTTTTAAATCCAGATATTTCAGGCAGCAGGCATCAATGGCTACCTCATCGGTGCCTGCAATTATTGTGTTTTCAGCCGATACGTCCGCCAGGTTTCCGCCCGTTGGGCCGTTTCTTTTTAGCACCCGTGTGGCATCCATAACGGTCAGAGTGGGCCTTACGGCAGAGGCAAGGTCAGAGATAGAGATATTTATCTCCTGATGAAGCCGATTTCTCTTTCCACCCAGAATTCCATACCAGTTTTTCATTGAAAGCGTACATTTGCTTAAAGAGTGGTGTTTTAAAACTGGAATGTTTATCACTCTGTCGGCCTGATGTAAAAAACTGACAACAGGCCACACTTTTAGTATCTCGCCTTTTAAATCAGTGTAGAGAAAATCGTTTTCGGTAGGGATTTTTACCTTTCCACCGGCTTTTAACACAGCAGGTTCTATCCCTGAGCGGGCAAAACTCCTGTAAGGGTCATTTATTGACACATCTGTGACCCAGACCTCTCTTGCTCCGGCTGAAAGACAGAGCGTTACAACTGCCGCAACAACCTCAGGATTGGTATTTGCTGCAATCTCTGGTTGTCTGTCCCATCCCACGTTTGGCTTAATGAACACACGCTGTCCTTTTTCCACAAATTTCGACATGCCGCCCAGTTTTTCCACCGCAGCAGTTACCATCTTAAGCACGTCCTTGCCGTGAACTATACATAGCTTAGGATAAACGTCCGGGATTACGACACGGTGGTCTTTCAGGACATGGATTTTTCCCTCTTGTCTTTTTACCGGTTCCTTACTATAAAAAACTACCCCAGCGGCTGCCACCCCAAGAGAAAGTGCACACGCTTTCAGAAAATTGCGTCTCTCCGCTGAGACATTCTTTGAGTTTGGATTATCCTCTTTCATTTATGCTTTCCGCGAGAAAGTCACTGATAGTATTATTATACCATTTTGCCTATGTGGTAGAATAATTATTATGCACCACGCATCACAATTTGCCTTTATACCATGAAGCGGTACAAACAATGAATACACCGCAACGGAAAGAAATACACAGGACTCCGTGGCCAATGGATTTTCCTGATATTGTAATTCATACGACCGTACAAGAGCGTGACGCGCATCCATGCTATAAGGCCGCCAAAGCTCAGGATGGTAACACCTGCTATATTTACGGGACAGGTGCACAATGGAGCTGATTATGTTATATTAGATGACCATGAAGCATTGGAGAGAAAATATGGACAAGAACTTGACGAATTTTGGCGTGGCAGCTTCGGACATGGAATCCCAACCCTTACCGAGGCCGAAGGGGGCAATCTCTTACGTCAATCATCATTTGACGTCATCCGAACTCGCTTGGCTAAGGCAGCAGATGAAGCACGCGGGCGAGGTTTTCCGGCAGTTGAAATCAAGAGAAGCGAAGCCGGACAGTATCGGTTGAAGAAAGGAAGAGAATAAGCTCCTTCCGTTTTTAGCAAAGTAGCCAGCAGGCTGTCACTTTGCGAAAACACCCCAAAAACCTATAAAGAAACAAAAACTGCCACACTGCTTTTTGCCAATATTGGTGGCAATTTTAGTGTACAACTTTTAACACTTTGACAAAAGAATCCTTTTTGTCTAGTAAAACAGAGACCCGTACTTTGAAGTTTTACTATCACGGTATTCCTACCGGTGAGGATGTTGGAATCTTTGATTAGATAATGAAGGAGTCAGGGAAGAGCATCAATTTCAGCTTCCCTCTCGTAACCACGAAAACTCTTCCTGACCATTCCTATCTATAATTTAGGTCGCAGTTTAATAGACAGTATAAGTAAAATACTTGTACTCGTACTGATTCCAACTTGAATCATAAACTATTTCAAAATAATAATAAGTACCTGTAGAAGCAGTGTATGGAACATATATATTCAGATTGCTTGCAGAAAATGTCTGTCCTGCTGATATAGTTTGCCCGTTGGTTTGAGCCCACCAGATGCCATTGGCTGTGTAAATATAGGCATACGTGTAATAGGTGGAACTTGTGTTGTTGGTAATGGTTGAGGAAAATGGGCCCACGTTACCACCACGAGAGACCGATGTTGTGGTCGGCGCTGTAAGTGTGTGTGTGAGTGTTGAGGATGAAGTGGAACTATCTACTCCAGTGTATATATAGCCACCGGTATTCGCATCAACAGCCGCAAGTTTAGTGCCGTCCGATGATGACGCTATTGAGTACCACCATCTGCTACCAGCGCTTGTTTGAGCTGTCCATGTTGCACCTGAATCGGTTGAGGTGTATATATACCCAACAGAACTACCATAGCTAATATAACTATCCCCGGCAGCAAGTTTAGAACCATCTGATGAAGACGCCATCGAGCACCAACCTTTTATACCAGCGCTTGTTTGCGCAGTCCATGTAGCACCTGAATTGGTTGAGGTATAAATATAGCTTCCATAAGCCACAGCCGCAAGTTTGGTGCCGTCCGATGATGACGTTATTGACCTCCAAAATCTGTTGCCAGCACTTGTTTGCGCAGTCCACGTAGCACCTGAATCCGTTGAGGTGTATATATAGCCGCCTGAACCTGAACCATAATAATCACCAGCCGCAAGTTTAGTGCCGTCCGATGATGACGCTATTGAGTACCAAAGTCTTGCACCAGCGCTTGTTTGCGCTGTCCATGTAGCGCCTGAATCGGTTGAGGTGTATATATAGCCACCATAATCATAACCATTATTCCCACTATTCCCAGCCACAAGTTTGGTGCCGTTCGCTGATGACGCTATTGAGTGCCAATATCTGCCGCCAGCACTTGTTTGCGCTGTCCATGTAGCGCCTGAATCGGTTGAGGTATAAATATAGCTGCCTGAAGTACCATAATTACCAACAGCCACAAGTTTGGTGCCGTTCGCTGATGACGCTATTGAGGCCCAACCTCCGCTGCCAGCACTTGTTTGCGCAGTCCAAGTGTAATCTGCTTGCGATACTGTTGGTATAATCACTGTTAGCATTACAGCCATTACTAAAAACCCTTTTAAAATTTGTTTAAATAACAAACTATACCTCCAAAATAACATATTTGATATGCCCATATATGACAAAATTAATTTTTGTGGTGACTAAGCAACACAAACACTATCTGTGTTTGCACTGGCTCACCACCTTTTACCAAACTGTCTTAATAGACAGTATAAGTAAAATACTCGTAATCGTACTGATTCCAACTTGAATCATAAACTATTTCAAAATAATAATTAGTACCTGTAGAAGCAGTGTATGGAACATATATATTCAGATTGCTTGCAGAAAATGTCTGTCCTGCTGATATAGTTTGCCCGTTGGTTTGAGCCCACCAGATGCCATTGGCTGTGTAAATATAGGCATACGTGTAATAGGTGGAACTTGTGTTGTTGGTAATGGTTGAGGAAAATGGGCCCACGTTACCACCACGAGAGACCGATGTTGTTGTCGGCGCTGTAATCGTGTGTGTGAGTGTTGAGGATGACCCTGATGAAACGCCTGTGTAAATATATCCGCGATAAGCTCCTGCAGCGAGTTTAGTGCCGTCCGATGACGACGCTATTGTCTCCCAATTTCTGCCGCCAGCATTTGTTTGTGCAGTCCATGTAGCGCCTGAATCTGTTGAGGTGTATATATAGCCACCTAAATATAAAGGACCATAATAATCAACAGCCGCAAGTTTAGTGCCGTCTGATGATGACGCTATTGATTCCCAAAATCTGTTGCCAGCACTTGTTTGCGCAGTCCATGTAGCACCTGAATCCGTCGAGGTATATATATAGCCTTCATTACCATCAAAAGTCGCAAGTTTAGTGCCATCCGATGATGACGCTATTGAGTACCAAGATCTGCTGCCAGCGCTTGTTTGCTCAGTCCATGTAACGCCTGAATCGGTTGAGGTATAAATATACCCTTGATTTTCTACAGCAGCAAGTTTAGTGCCGTCCGATGATGACGTTATTGAGATCCACCATGACCATCTGCTGCCAGCGCTTGTTCGTGCAGTCCATGTAGCGCCTGAATCGGCTGAGGTGTAAATATAGCCTTCAGAGTCACCAGCCGCAAGTTTAGTGCCGTCCGATGATGACGCTATTGACCACCACCATCTGCTGCCAGCGCTTGTTTGCGCAGTCCATGTAGCGCCTGAATCCATTGAGGTATATATATAGCCACCCCAATAATCACCAGCAGCAAGTTTAGTGCCGTCCGATGATGACGCTATTGTCTGCCAATGTCTGCTACCGGCGCTTGTTTGTGCTGTCCAAGTGTAATCAGCATGGGACAGCGCTGGTATAAGCACTGTTAGCATTACAACCATTACTAAAAACCCTTTTTTTAATTTGTTTGACTTAGAGATAACTACCATACTACACCTCCAAAATAGCATGTGATGCTCCACCAAATCAGTAGACAGATGATAAGCTACACCATTATTCAGTTTGAAGTCAACGGGAGCTGCTGTCGCATGGCATAATCTGCGTTTTGGTAAACAAAGACAGAATGATTAAGGCAGAAAAAATTTACATTAGTGTACGTTATTTATAGAGGCATTGATGTTCCATCCGTACGTTATCATAAGCGCAAACTGGGGTGCGTCGCTACATGGAAATGAGCAGCCGAGCGGATTCATAACAAAAAAGCTTGTAACTTATTCTTAATATATACATACTGATTTCTGTAGAGAGCAAATTTGTTGCCCTGCTAACTGACTGATTTGTTTACTATGCTAATCATTGTTTAATAACCTTGCCGATAATCCCGTCATCCACATCTCCGTACAGGGCAAACACCCGTTCTCCGTTTGGTATCAGATACCAGGTTCCTTCGTAGGGGTCAGTTATCTTGTAGTACTTAGCGTTGGTGTGTGCTACCTCTTCAAACTTTACCTTAGACTTATTTAAAAACGATATTGTTTGCTGAATAATTACTGCTGAGTTTTCTTTTGTAGCACTTAACAGAGCAATGGTAACATGCTTGCTGACGATGGTGTATTCCCGCTCAAGAACATTTTTCATAAAATCAACTCCGCGGTAGCTCTCCTTTATGAAGCGTATGGCGGTCGGAGTGCCGACATCAGGAAATGCGGCAAAAAGTGGGAACGGTTCAGGATTTGGGTTAACTGAGGCTGCTATTTTACCTGCAATAGTTTTTATATCAAAACCGCCGGAAAAAGACGTGACTTTAACAAAGTATCGGCCTGTGAAGAAATTTATTCCTTTTGAGGTCATATATCCCATGTTTCCAATTTCAACGGACTCTGCACCCTCGGACAGCTCTCCTGTCAGTACGCCAAAGGCCTGAATTGGCAGCGACATGTCATAAACCTCCACAGTGATGTCAGGACTTGCCGGATTTCCATTCGTTTTAATATACTCAACAACGTTGAGTGATACAAAACCGTTACCGATGAAATAATCAGCGTGGCCATCAATATACTCATAGAGGTTATCCTTAGAAAAAGAGCGCGGATTTGGCAGCTGTTTTAAATCATCAATTGAAGCGGGCAGGCTAACGCCTGAACCATGAGACTTAAAGTCAATAACTGCAGGATCATAGTGCTGTCCGGTAAGATAAATTACCGCCGCAATTATCGGCAATAGCCCTAACAGCGAATATGAGGCAATGTTTGAAGCAGTTCTCATACTATGACAGGGTCTGAGCCGTCTGGGGTCGCTGACCCCTCAAAAGTTAAAGATCTGTGTGCCTCTAAAAGCATCTCACCTACCGGGAGCCCATACGGACAGGCGCTGGTGCACGATTTAGTCGTACAAGTGCTGCATATATCGGCTTTGTTTTTAAGTGAGGCATAAGAGGTCATAGCGCGTTTTTCCATCCCGTAATCGTGAAAGTACATTGTGTATCTTAAAGCCGAGGCAATTTCCACTCCGTACTGGCATGCCGACTGACAGGAGTCACAGCCAGTGCGGCAGTAGCTTGAGCCGTAGAGAGCGGCATATTTCTGTAATATGTGTTCATCGCGTGCCGTAAAATCCTTTCCTGAGGCAGGGAGGTAGTTATCGAGATCACTTATGCTTTTAATTGTAACAATGAGACCGTTAACCTCCGGGTGTTTCAGTGTCCATTTAAGCGCAGACTGTGCAAAGTCAGCGCCCTTAAACTCAAGGTTCATATCTTTTGCTCCGGCAAGGGTTTTCATGGCTATGACGCCTACGCTATGTTTTTTAGCTTCTTTTATTACATCCGGGAGCTGCGGGAATTTCATAAAATTAAAAGATGTCATAATCATATCGAATTTTCCACTTTTAACAGCCTCCATCAGAAGTGATTCCATGTTTGATGGGCCGTGAGAGGATACAGCAAGAAACTTTATCTTACCACTTTTTTTAAGAGAGTCCACAGCTGAGAACATATTTTCATCAAAGAGGCGTTTCATTTCGGCATCTTTCTCTTTGTTCATCTCCCCTATGGCATGTACAAAGCAAAAGTCAAGGTAGTCGGTTTTCATCCGCTTGAGGCTATCCTCTACCGACTTAACGTACATCTCTTTTGAAGAGCCTGCCGGAAGATGTGCAGGATAAGGGAGTTGGTTACAAAATTTAGAGGCTATGATAATCTTATCGCGCTTTATATTTTTCATTGCCTCGCCAATAAATTCCTCAGAGCGTCCGTAATCGGGAGCGGTGTCAAAGTAGTTTATCCCGCGATCAATTGCGCGAAGTACCATAGAGGCAGCTGGAATATGCCCACCTCCAAACGATATGTCACTCATTTTAAGACCGGTTTTCCCGATTTCCTGGTAGCGTTTCACTGTGGCTTGAGTATCGTCTGCTGCCTGAACACCTTTAGCATCAAAAACAGAAGCGGCGGCAAGGGCAGTCAAAGCAGCTCCGCTTTTTAAAAAATCGCGTCTTTCCATTATAATATCCCCCTATAGTGTTTCAGTTTTACATATTCCTCAGATGTAATTATATCATAAGTTGTAAAAAAGTGTTAAAATGTAGCATCTATTTAACGGGGAGCATTTCATGACGCAAACAAATGGAAAAGATAAAAATCATTCACCTCAAGACAATCCTGAGAGGAACATTTTGATATACAAAGATGGCGCACTGCGACTTCAGGTTCGCCTTGCCGGAAATACTGTATGGTTAACCCAACGTGAACTTGCCGAACTCTACCAAACCAGTGTACCAAACGTAAACATTCATATTTCCAGCATTTTTGAGGAAGGTGAACTCTCACCTGAGGCAACTATTAAGAAATACTTAATAGTTCAAATTGAGGGTAAACGTAAGATTCAGCGTGATGTTAATCATTACAACCTTGACATGATTCTTGCTGTCGGGTACAGAGTTCGCTCACAACAAGGCACGAGATTCCGGCAGTGGGCAACTCAGACCCTGAAGGAGTATATTGTTAAGGGATTTGTTCTTGACGATGAACGGCTGAAAGAAGGCCGCACACCAGTGGATGATTATTTCGATGAGCTCCTTGAGCGAATCCGGTCAATCCGCGCCTCCGAGAGGCGTTTCTATCAGAAAATAACGGATATATACTCAACTAGCATTGATTATGAACCAAATGTAAAGATTACTCTGACATTTTATGCCACCGTACAGAATAAGCTACACTGGGCAATTCACGGACAGACTGCCGCCGAGGTTATAAAACACAGAGCAGATGCAAAAATGCCAAATATGGGGCTTACGACATGGAAAAACGCTCCCCACGGACAGATTCGTAAAACCGACATTACAATAGCTAAGAACTATCTGACTGAGGATGAATTGCGTGAGCTAAACCGGATAGTCAACATGTATCTGGACTATGCCGAGCTTCAGGCTAAGAATCGCAAACCCATGCACATGTCCGATTGGGTAAAAAAACTCGATGCCTTTCTTGAATTCAACGAACAAAACATTTTGACCCACGCAGGCAAGGTATCACATGAATTGGCGCAAGAGCACTCAGAGCAAGAGTTTGAGAAATTTGAGGCTGAGAGACGGCTAGTTGAGGCTCAGGAGCAGACCAGCGATTTCGATAGGGTCATAGAGGACATCAAACAATTGAAAAATTCCCCTGATAAAAATTCGGCGGAACGCCGGTTAAAAAAGTCTTTACCTACAAGAAAACCTACAAAACATTAAATTAAACCTACCAATCGCTAACATCATAACCGAGGGGTCACGGGGAAATCATTTCCCCGTGCAGGTTAGGGTCTAAGGGGAAGGACAGAGTCCTTCCCCTTATCATGTATTCTTCGCTTTTAATTCCACGGTTACCGGTTTTCCGGTCTTTGAAGACTCAACGGCGGCAAATGAGGACAGTGTGATTTCAATCAGTTCATCAAAAGGAATAGGGGATTTGTTGCCTGTCTCTACTGCCCTCAAAAACTCAGTAATCTCCCTGACGTGTCCTTTGTCCTGAGCAAATTGCTTGTGGCTCTTGCCTTTGCCAAAGCAAGTTAGAGATTTGAAATTATCTATCACATACACCCGTCCCTCTGAAAACACCTCTATGCGTTCTTTGGGATAGGCTTTGCTGCCGTTTGAAAAATAATTAATCGTACCGATTGAACCGTCCGAGCATTTTATAGTTATACACATTTTATCAGTGTCGGTGACGCTGTGCCCGTGTGTGCTTATAGAGTAAACCTCTGTAATTCCAGATCCAGTAAAATATCTGATTAAATCTATAAAATGACACGCCTCCCCAATTATCCTGCCGCCTCCGCTCTCAGCGTCATGTACCCAGTGGCTGCCCTCTATTACGCCCGCATTTACCATTATATTGATACACAGAGGGTCGGATTTTGAGCTTAATGACTCTTTGAGTTTTTTGCTGAATACTGAAAATCTTCTGTTAAATCCTACAAGTAAAATTCCGTTTGAATTCTTGTGGGCATCAATTATATCTCTTAGTTCAGCTTCATTTAATGCAAGTGGTTTTTCAACAAAAACATTTTTGCCACTCCGCAGTGCTCTTACCACAAGCTCAGCGTGGCTCCCGTGCCGTGTAGAAATAAACACCGTGTTGATACCGCTATCTTCAAATACCCGTGAATACTCTGATGTGGCAACTGCAAAGCCAAATTTCCGTCCCAAAGCTGACACGTTGCCGCCACTTGCACTTGCTATTGTTTTAAGAGCTTCCCCGGAGTTCCTTAAATTTGGTAAAAGCACCTGTTTTGCAAAATTCCCAACCC
This sequence comes from Nitrospirota bacterium, assembly GCA_015233895.1. Taxonomy (NCBI): domain Bacteria; kingdom Pseudomonadati; phylum Nitrospirota; species Nitrospirota bacterium. The sequence goes on from JADFXG010000005.1 coordinate 19,980, forward strand.
CAATGTATCCAATTACGGGTTTTTCAGACCTGCCGCTTACCGGTTTGCTATCAAGCTCTATACTAAAATCAGGCTTTGGCGTGTCCTTTTCATACTGCAGCACTATGCCAAGGGGATTTTCAGCCATAAGAAGGTCATAGGCTTTTACGGCATCAGTAAAAGGAAAAGAGTGGCTAATCAGTGGTTTAACATCAATTTTACCGGCAGTCATCATATCTAAAACTGCTTCAAAATTTCTCTTAAGTGTCCACCTTACGTATCCAAAGGGATAATCTTTACCAAGCTCCTCATACCCTCTGTCATATCTTCCCGGGCCGTATGAGCACGACACCTGAAAGGTCAGCTCTTTATCGTAAAACGGTCTTCTTTTAAGCTCAAGTCCGGTTACTCCGGTAAGAACGATTTTTCCACGCTTTTTACTCATCTCCGCTGCATAGTCAACAGGCTCAGTGCTTTTGGTTGAAGCTGCCACTATAACTCCATCCATCCCCATCCCGCGGCTAAATGCCAGTGCGGCCTCAACCGGTGATTCATTCCCAGAAAGCGTAAATCCAACCGCTCCGAAACTCTCCGCGAGTTTCACCTTATCCGCATTTATATCAATCCCAAAAACCCGGCACCCACAGGCGATAAGAAGTTGTACTGTCAGTTGCCCAACTAATCCAAGACCAATTACACAAATGCTCTCGCCAAGCGCAGGATTTAACAGACGTATCCCCTGAAGCGCAATTGCGCCCACAACTGTAAACACAGCTGATTCATCAGAAACGTTATCGGGAATTCTGGCAGCAAGGTTTTTTGACACACAGACAAACTCAGCGTGCCCTCCGTTACAAACCACTCTGTCACCGCGATAAAACCCATCTACATTACGGCCTACGCTAAATACCTCTCCAACAAGAGAGTACCCGGGCACAATGCCGTCATCGAGTTTTGCCCTTACAGCATCAAGTGTAGGCATAAGGCCGTCTGTTTTAATCTTATTAATAACCTGATTTACTTTCTCAGGCTGACTCTTTACCTTTTCTATCAGTGAGCCTCTGCCAAACTCTAAAAGCATACGCTCCGTGCCAGTTGATATCAGACTAAGTGCGCTCTTTACAACAACAGACTCCCTGCCTACTTGCGGCACCGGTGTCTCTGTAAAGGAGATCACTCCGTTTTTTAAGTTTTGTGTTAGTGATTTCATTTGATTTTTGAAGTCCTTATTTGTTTTTCAGTCTTCACTAACTATATTTCGCAAAATAATCGTTAATTTCATCCCGCAATTCAATCCCTGTTCTTTCAAAGATATCGAGTAAAACCTGATATGTACCACTACCACCAAGAAAATCCCAAAACTCATCGGCTACCTTCAATTCGCTATTAATGTCTAACATCCCGCGCATCATCCAGCGGCTATAGGGTTGAGGTTCATAAGGATTATACGGTATCGCAACGAGTGTCTGGACATTTGCGGTTGGGTACACTGCAAGTGTTGCAGCTACCCATTCTAATAGGGTTCGTTTGAACCCCTTAAATTCACCGGCGTTTAGTTTTGCTGTTTTAAGATCAATGAAATAAATTGTGCCATCGTGCGAAACGAGTTTAATGTCGGCTTTTGTCAGCTTTACGGTTTTCATCTCTCCATGCGTGCAAACCGCTCTGATTGCATTGACTTCCTCTTGTTTACTTGGTGCTATGTTAGCGGTTGCTAATGCGTCAATAATGTTTTGAATAACCCTGTGCGCTTCAGTTGAAATTTGTTTTCCCACAGACTGTTGTGATTCTGCAGATACAAAATTTGAGGATGATAGCGCTAATGCAACCGGTTCAAAGATACTTGTGCCAAAACTTGTGTTTAAAGAATGTATAAAAGAATATAAGGCGAGTGTGTCTTTACCAAGTAACCTTGTATGAAATGGCATATAGGCTGGTTCTGGATTATGATTTTGCAATTTCCGTCTTAAGGCATTACGCAGCACGTTTTCAACGTTTATGATTTGTTTCTGAGATAACGTCAATAGTTTCTCTTTAGATGGAATATGGTTTCATAGTATGCACCTTTGTCTTTTTCTGTGCGGTTTAATACAGGACGTTTATATTGATTAACGATGTGCATCCCGCATCCTTTGTGATTTCATTAACCGATTTCAAGCTATGTATGTTTCCTCGCTCATATGTTCTCTGATATTGGATTTTAGCGTATTTCCATCAATGTTTTCAACCGGATTAAAAACAAACTCATCGAGGGGTGCGTCCTGATTTAAATTTACGGCTTACAAAAAAAGTAATTTGACTTTATAAGATTTAATAGTGTACAATGTTAATTGATTTGGAATGGAACAGACAGTAATAAATTTAATTCTGCAAGCAGGTTACGTTGTCAAGTTTGTAATGTTGACACTGTTAGTGTTTTCAGTGGTGTCGTGGGGCATAATAATTTATAAGTGGCGTTTCTTTTCAAAGGCCAAGCGGGAATCCAACGATTTTGTAAGATACTTCAGAGCGGGTAAGGAGCCTGGCGGGCTAAATAAATTGGCCAGGTCATGCACAGTAAGCCCTCTTGCAAATATCTATACCTCAGTCTATGAAGACCGGGATGTGTCAGGGACAGATGGCATAAGAAGAGCGTTAAACAGATACGGTGCACTTGAAACCGCTAATCTTGAGAGATATTTGAACTTTCTTGCTACAACAGGTTCAACAACACCATTTATAGGGCTGTTCGGTACAGTTTGGGGTATTATGAACGCCTTTAAAGGAATAGGGGCAGCCGGTTCGGCATCCCTTGCCGTGGTAGCCCCCGGTATAGCAGAGGCTCTTATTACTACTGCCGCAGGTCTTGCTACAGCCATACCTGCTGTTATCGGTTATAACTACTATCTCAGCATGGCAAAGAGAATGATTGTTGAGATGGAGGATTTTTCAGAAGACCTGCAAGCTTTTTTTGAGGGACTGATTATTGAAAGTAGAAAAAAATAGGTCTGCCCTCTCGGAGATAAATGTAACCCCACTTGTTGACGTTATGCTGGTCTTGCTGGTGATTTTTATGGTTACGGCTCCTATGATGAAACAGGGCATGGATATTGAGTTACCAAAAACCAAAGGCACATCACTTCCAAATCAGGAGAGATTCACTGTCAGTATAAAAAAAGACGGTGTGCTTTACCTCAACACGGAAAAGATGACTGAGGAATCTCTGATTGATAAGCTTAGAAATGTCAGCACAGTAAACCCTGATGTGTATCTTGAAGCAGATAAAACCGTCCCCTATGGCCGGGTAGCCGAAATAATGGCTGAAATAAAAGCGGCAGGCATAGAAAAGCTTGGCCTTGTTACTGAACCAAAAGTAAATGAAAAATAATGAAGCAACCGAGTATTCAGTTAGCTGCTGTTGCATCTCTGATTATTCACGCTGCGGCCTTTATGCTGCTGGTTTATATAGCTAACAGACATCCGGCTTTTAACATGCCGAAGGCTTATACCGTAAACCTTGTCTCTGTGCCTAAAATGTCACCTGCTAATCTGCCTTCAAAGGGGGAGCCGCCAAAAGCCCCCAAAGCTGAAAAAAAAGAACAAGAGGCCAAAGAGCTGAAAGAACAGGCTGAGGTCAAGGAGGCTGAGGCAAAACCACCTAAGGCTGAACCTGAAAAACCCGCCAAAACCGAGCTAAAAGAACCTGTGGCCAAAAAAAAGGTAAAACCGGAAAAGCCCAAAGAAGAGCCTAAGAAACCAGAAAAACCTAAAGTAGAGGTTAAAAAACCGGAAAAACACGTTGAAAAAGACAAGGGCATAGAACCGCCCAAAGAAAGAGTTAAGGATGAAAGGCCGGAAAAACCAAAGGAATCGCAAAAACCAAAAGTAAAACCGGAGGAGAAACCCTCAAAGCAAGAAACCTCTAAAGAGGATACCTCTTCTGTTGAGGACAGGATAGCGGCACTGAAAGCTAAAAAGAAACTACAACAGCACGCTATGCAAAGGGCGGTTGTAGATGTGGGTGTATCAAAAGCAAAGCCGGGCCAACTTGCCTCAGGCACCGGTGAAGGGGCAATGCCCTCAACCGGTAACGTCATAACGGATGAGTATGCGTCGGCTGTCAGTGCCCACATTAAAAAGAGATGGGTCTATCCTGAGGCAGGTAAAAAAGGGCTGCTTGCTGTGGTTACCTTTACAATAAGGAGGAATGGCCAAATCGAAAACGTACAGCTTGAAAAGAAATCAGGAAATACTTTTTATGATCGCTCTGCCCTTGCCGCTGTGACAAAATCGGTTCCTTTGCCGCAGCCGCCTTATGATAATTTTGAATTAGGTGTTAACTTTAAGGATGACTTTTAACAATTTTATGGGGGATTGAGTTTGACTATGAGAAAAATGTTTGTAGGGTTCGTTTTCTTAACCACCGTGTTGTTTTATGCAAGTGCCGATGCACGGCTGTATGTGGACATAACATCGCCTGGGATGAGGAAGATGCCCGTTGCCGTACAGGACTTTCCAGGCCTTGTGGAGGGTAAAGAGGTCTCAGACACTGTAGAGTCCGATTTGGGTTTTACCGGTGTATTTACAATGTTAGAAAAGCCCAGACAAGTAGAGGGTCCGGGTGCGCCATTCAGTCCTAACAACTGGAGACCGCTCGGTGTCGATGCAGTTGTAAAAGGTACCCTTGAGATGAGCCCAAACGGGGAGATTAGTGCCACTGTAACCGTATATGATGTTTCAGAGGCGAATGCAATGATGAAAAAGAAATATGTAACAAGAAAGGATTTAATAAGACCCCTTGCCCACCGCATAGCCGATGACATATATGAGGCAATAACCGGCCAGAAGGGAATTTTCAGCTCAAAAATCGCCTTTGTAGCCCAGGGCAGTGAGGGCGGCTCAATTTACCTTATGGACTATGACGGACAGAGGATGAAAAGGATAGTAAGCCGCGGCAGTATTACGATGAAACCACACTGGGCTCCGGGTGGTAAGAAGTTAGCCTACTCATCACTGAGAAATGGCAAATGGGCGATATTCATGCTGGATTTTGACAGTGCGGCGGAATCCGTTTTCTTTTCCTCATCGGGAACCAACCTTGCCGGAGATTTTACTCCGGATGGCAAGTACCTTCTGTTGTCATCATCAAGCAAAGGTTCTCCGGACATTTACATGCTGCATCTTACAACGAAAGTTTTAAGCCGGATTACTTACTCAGACGGCATAGAGGTCTCTCCATCCCCCTCTCCTGACGGCAGCCGGATAGCATTTGTATCTGACAAGAGCACGACCCCACAAATATACACTATGTCTTTTGATGGCTCTGATGTAAGGAGAATATCCTATGAAGGTAACTATAGCACATCTCCTGAGTGGTCACCCGCAGGAGATAAGATAGTGTTTGCCTCAATGCGAGGGGGACAGTTCCAGGTATTTACGGTAAATCCTGACGGCACCTCACTGGCTCAGTTAACCCAGGAGGGGACAAATGACGAACCATCTTTTTCGCCTGACGGCAGATACATAACCTTCACATCCACGCGTGACGGCTCAAAGGGCGTATATATAATGAACTCAGACGGACAACAGCAGCGGAGGATAACTCCAAGAAACATAAGGGCCTTTGGCCCTTCATGGTCACATTAAACCTAAGGGGGAACACTGATGAAATATTTAGTATTGGTCATGTCGCTTTTGGTATTTGTAGCGGGTTGTGCAAGCGATGCCACAGTGAAAGACGACAGCCAAAAACAGAAAACTGTAAAGTCGCAAAGAACAGACGATGGCATTTCACTCAACAAAGAGGGGATAAGTGATAAGTCCTTAACAGATGAGCAACTGAAAAATGTAATGAATACAATCTTTACAGATGTGCATTTTCCCTACAATAAGTACGATATATTGGAGGAGGACAAGGCGTCTTTGAGGTTAAAATCAGACTGGCTGCTGAAACATCCCTCTGTTACACTTATCATAGAGGGACATTGTGATGACAGAGGGTCAAGCGAATATAACCTCGCACTGGGAGACCAAAGAGCGATGTCAGTTAAAAACTTCATTGTATCTCTTGGGGTACCTGCCGAGAGGATAGATACCATGAGTTTAGGTAAAGAAAAACCAATTTGCACTGAAGAAAATGAAAGCTGCTGGGGTATGAACAGAAGGGCGCACTTCATTTTAAACAGATAGCATAGGAGGGCCGCATTTTGCGTTTAAAACTTTTGAAACTATGCTCTGTTGCCTCTTTGGCTGTTCTTTGTGCATGTGCTCAGGGTGATGACCACAACACAATGAAAAATGAGATTATCGAACTGAGAAAAGCCCAACTGGGGCAAAAGCAGGAGATAACAGAAATTCAAAAACGTTTGTCAATGACAGACACATCAAAAACAGGAGCAAAGACCGACGTTCTTTCTGCAATAAGAGAAAATCAGGAGACACTGAATTCAAAAGTGGTACATCTGACCAGAGAGCTTCAGCAGTTGTCAGGGCGTTTCGATGAAAGAAAATACTATGATGACAGGATGTTTGCTGAGACAAAAACGGATAGAGATGTTCTTAAGGCGCAACTGGAAGCTCTTGAAAATGAGATAAAGGTGTTTCAGGGAAAGCCTGTTGATACAACCCCGCGGCAGACTCCTGTAGCTCAGCAACCGCTGCCGCAAGCTCAGTTAAAGCCCCAGAAGCAGGAACCACCGCCTCCTCCTCAACAGCAGCAACAGGCACCAATTGCCGCTAAACCGGAGGAAACGGGCGATACCAAGACTCTCTATGAAGATGCTTATAAAGACCTCCTCTCCGGTAAACCAAAAGAGGCAAGAGAGAAATTTAACAAAGTCATAAAGGAGTTTCCGGCAAGCCCGTTTGTCCCAAATTGCCACTTTTGGATAGCTGATTCCTATTTCAAAGAGGGAAACTATGAGGATGCTATATTGGGGTTTGATGTGGTGATAAAAAAATACTCCAGCAGCACTAAGGTTCCCGCAGCAAAGTTGAAACAAGCAATGGCGTTTAACGAACTTAAGGACGCAAAAACGGCTAAGACTATTCTTCATCAGTTAATTGAGGAACATCCTCAGTCAAAGGAGGCTGAGCAGGCCAAACAATTACTTGAAAAAATAGGCGGCACAGATGCCGGTAAAAAAAAAACTGAGGTAAAAAAATCGCCGGCAAAAACCGGACAAAAAACTGATAAGAAAAAAGTGGCCGCCAATAAGCAAAAGACAAAGAAAAAGACAGCCGCTGTGAAGAAAAAAGCAGAAGAGGAGTGATTAGCTGCATAATGGTGGCGGTTATAAATTGAACTTGAAAAAAGTAGTTTTATTGTAGTAAAATAACTTTTTGTAAAGCCGATGTGGTGGAACTGGTAGACACGCACGTTTGAGGGGCGTGTAGGGTAACCTATGGGGGTTCGAGTCCCCCCGTCGGCATATATATATACCCATCCGCTTTATTATTTAAGAGAGGCACTATGATTACCAGTATTATATATCTGTTATCTATCGGGTTGCAGCTATCAGTCGGATTATATGCTCTGTCTTTGATTCGCTTAACGGGACGAAAAACAGCATGGATATTAATCTCTGCCGCAATGCTTTTGATGGCTTTTCGCCGTATAGTATTGTTTTTTTATATACTTTCCGCTGGCAGACAAATAAGCATGGACGTTTCGGAAATAATTGCCTTTACTATCTCCTGCCTAATGCTGTTGGGTGTTCATTTTATAAGGGAATATTTCTTTTCTATTCATGCTGCCAATGCTAAGCGCAGGCTTGCTGAGGAGGCAGTGATTGCAAGCGAAATGCGCCTGAAGTCTTATATCAACATAACAGGCCAAATTATATGGGTGACTAATGCTGAAGGAGAGGTTGTAGAGGACATCCCGTCATTCAGGACATTTTGCGGCCTTAGTTATGAAGAGGTTAAGGGTTCAGGATGGGTGAAAGCCCTGCATCCTGATGATGTTGAACACACAATGCAGATATGGAAAAAGGCTGTGGCTGAAAGAAACTTCTATGAGACAGAATTCCGCATGCGCAGACATGACGAGGTTTATCGGGATTTCCTGGCACGTGGATTTCCTGTCTTTAGAAAAGATGGAAGCATTCTGGAGTGGATCGGCTCCTGTACCGACATTACCGAGCGCAAGCAGGCGGAACAAGAGATCCTTTTAATTACAAAGCGCCTTCAATTTGCAACCAGCTCAGCTAACATTGGGGTATGGGACTGGGACGTTACCAATAACATAATGACCTGGGATGACCAGATGCTTCAACTCTACGGTCTTACGTGGGAAACGTTTCCGGGAGGTGTAGAGGCATGGCAAAATGGCCTGCATCCTGATGACCGTGATACGATCGTTGAAGAGTGCAAAGCGGCTTTAAGGGGCGAAAAAGAGTGGGATACTGAATTCAGAGTACTGCACCCAAACGGGACTGTAAAACATATAAAAGCCAACGGAATGGTAATCCGGGACCATGAGGGTACCCCTGTCCGTATGCTTGGAACAAACTATGATATTACAGAGCGCAAGCTCAAAGAGAAAAGGGAACAATACCGCAGCTATACCATGCTGTCCACCCTTATAGACAATGTGCCGGATCTTGCCTGGATCAAGGACAGGGAGGGCAGGTTTATTATAGACAATGAAGCACACCGTGTGGCCGCTAATATGCCTGCCAATGCAATTAACGGGAAAACCGATTTCGATATCTGGCCCACGGATTTAGCAGAGAAACATATTGCTGACGATCAAGCCGTGATGGCATCAGGTGTGAGAAAGCATATAGAAGAGCCATATGTGGATGCAAATGGACTATTGCATTTTATTGAGACCATCAAGACACCTGTTAAGGATGAAAATGGCGAGGTCATCGGCACAGTAGGTATCGCCCACGACATCACTGAGCGTAAACGAATGGAGGAGGAGTTAAAGGAGTTAAACAGGACTCTTGAGGAGCGTGTAACTTTGGAGACAAACAGACGTTTAACGCAAGAGCATTTGTTAATTCAACAATCCAAGATGGCGTCCATGGGTGAGATGATTGGGCTAATTGCCCACCAGTGGAAACAACCAATAAACTCTGTAGGAATAACTATACAGGATTTAAAAGATGCTTATTCCTATGGAGAAGTTGATGATAAATATATTGACAATATTGTTGTGTCCACGATGCGGCAAATTGATTTTATGTCAAAAACTATAGATGATTTCCGAAACTTCTTTATACCGTCAAAGGAAAAAGTTTTGTTTGATGTAAAAGCTGCAGTAGATGAACTGCTATCTATATTTACGCATATTTTTAGGAAGAGCACTATAGAAATTTCTGTTAAAGCTGGACAGGATGTGTTAACCTCCACATCAGGTTATCCCAATGAATTTAAGCAGGTGCTGCTTAATATTTTGAATAACTCAAAGGATGCGATAATCATAAGAAGGGAAAATGCTCCTGAAATACAAGGCATTATAGAAATTAATATTACCAATACTGAGGATAAATCTAAAGTTATCGTTTCAGTTAGAGACAATGGTGGTGGAATTCCTGATGATGTATTAGAGAAAATATTTGAACCGTTTTTCACAACTAAAGGAACTGAAGGCACAGGGATCGGTCTTTACATGTCAAAAACCATAATTGAGACAAATATGGGCGGTAGCCTGACAGTGGGAAATGTTGATGGCGGTGCTGAGATTGTGATAACTTTAGGGCTTACATAAATAATGATTAAGGGAAAAAAATAATGAGTGACAAACAGCAGAGGATTTTAGATAAAGCAAAACCAGTAAAACTTCTCATTTTAGATGTTGACGGGGTGCTGACAGACGGCAAGATTGTGTTTGGCAGCGGCAGTAGCGAGATGAAAAGTTTTAACGTCAGAGATGGCCACGGAATAGTGGTTTTTAAAGAGCAGGGCTTTCATGTGGCAATAATAACCGGAAGAGACTCTGAGGCAGTTACAAGACGTGCCACTGAGCTTGGCATCACTGACGTATATCAAAAGTGCTGGGATAAGGTTAAAGCGTATGAGGAACTAAAAGCCAGATATAATCTGAGCAACACAGAGTGTGCCTACGTTGGAGATGACATTGTGGATATTCCGCTGCTTCTGCGCGTAGGATTTGGCATAACAGTTGGGGACGGGCACCCTGATGCTAAGGCAGTTTCCGCCTATGTTACCGAAAACTATGGCGGTAACGGAGCAGTTCGTGAAGTGTGTGAGTTAATACTGAAAACGAAAAACCTCTGGGATAAAATCATAGGTGATTTGAAAAAAGTCAGTTGAATACAAAAGCTGTGCTATCTGCTAACTGACCTTTCCTTTATCGAATGTTTTATTGAAATAAGAAATGGAATGGCCTCACTCTGTAAAATATCCGGAATTAAGTCTGAGTTTTCTACAACACTCAACACCGGCAGATTGACCGACATCAGCACCTTGCCGGCCTCTATTATGGCATCTATTTCGCTGCAGCTCTCCTCATGATATGCCGGCTTAAAGTTAGCAGCATCAGTTTTCATCAGATGACGGTTGTCTGCCATTTTAATCAAAATCAACAATAAAGATATTCGAGCGGCTTTGTGCCACAAGTCAGGATCGTCTATAAAAACAGCCCCATCTATGTGGAAATCACCGTCAATATACATTTTGACAAAAATTTCCGGCTCAGACCCCGCGATTATAGAACCAGAGAGGCTGGCGCTTTTATCATCCAGCATTTTCCATATTATTTTAAGTAATGTCTGGTTTTCAGTGAATATTGAGTATGCTAAAAGGCTAAAAATTATTCTTGAAACATAAATGCCTTTTAGCCTTGCCCGTACATTTTCCAATATATCCGTTTTTATTTCATCAATCCGTCTGAATTTGTCTTTTTTATAGTAAGAGGATACTTTTTGGTGAAAAGCAGCAAACAACTCAGACCATTGTTCAAGCATGTTAATAGTTGTAACCTCTGTGGCTTTTCTTTGGAGATCTTCAAGTGATGAGTAAACAGAGAGTCCATCGCTCATTTCAATATACTTTTTACGATTCAATTCAATTAGAGTCTGATTATAAATCTCAACAGAAAAAGGGGCTGGGGCAGGTAACAGCCGAAGTTCGTTGAAAAAAGCAGTGATAATTTCCTGAGAACCCTTTAGTGCTGCATTTTTTAAGGATTTAGCGAGGGATTCATTTAAAATATCAAGATATTCATAAGCGAAATCCTCTTTCCTGAACACAGAGTCGGTAAACCATAAAAAAACTGTTTCAGGAGTTTGTGATTTTTGGGACATTTCAGAAAATATCTCTATACAGCGTTTTATCAGATCCGGGTTATTGCCGTAGCATGAGACGGCAGAAAATATTCCGGCCGCTGACCGCTCAATAATTGCAGACACCGCAGGGTTGTTGCAAATGGCAGCTTCAGAGTGTATTTTTGCAATTTGTTCCAAGGGTAAAAGGAGGTTTATCTGAAAATTTGCAGGAGACTTATTGCCCTCTGAGGTTACGGTTTCCTCCGCTGTAAAGACAGCAGATACATCGTCAGTGCTTAACTTTAATAAGTAAGAGGCAAGGTGATGCAGCTCAGAGAGAGTTTTTGCGAGGTTTTTACTGTTATGGACTTTTACCTCTTTTGATAACATTTCACCAATGCTTTGGAGAGATTCGGCAAACAGAGCAAATCTATTGTTCACTCTCTTTTTTAACACACAATCCCATGCCTTGCTGAGCAGCCTGTCAAGTGCAAAACCTGCGTCTGAAACAAAAAGCCTCATCTTGATAAGAAAACTAAGGGATGTCCACAGTATAAATGAAAATATTATCAGTGCAGCCCACGCCGACACTGCCCACAGATAACTGTCCGGCAACTCACGAATGAAAAACTTCAATACAACACTGTACAGCAAACTGAAGGCAAGTAAAAAAGGCAACAGTTTTGCCTCCCATATACTGAAAAATAACTCTGATATCTTAGACGTCCCGTATTTGTTATCAGCCCTGTCCATTACCATGTAAGAAATCGGAATTAAAAGCGCAAACACGGCGGTATTAAAAATTATTATATCGTTTAAAAAACCGGCCCCAGGCATTACGAATTTGTTTATGTGCCATGAAAAATCAATCTGGCCCTCAACCCATGGAACGTACAACCTGTTTTGCCGAAGTTTCTGATACTTAGCGATAAAAGATTCCTTATATTTTAAATAATAGACAGCAGAAGAGACTGTCATCCCAAGGACGAAAAGCCCTAACGAGTATAAAACGTACTTTAAACCCTTCACAGCAGTGGTATTATACAGCTTATCTGCCAATAAAGGCTATTGAAATTTTAAATTTTTGCGGAAGCAGACCACTTAACAAAAAGATACCGGCATGCGTGTTGACATTCATTGCGCTGTTAAATTAGTATAAGCCACATTTTAGACAACGGAGTGTAAATGGCTCCTTGACTCAAAGTGTTTTTTAAATAATTATACCAATTAGAATTAATAGCACTAGGAGGGAGACATGTTCTTATCAAAACTGCGAAATCTGAGCCATGAAAAAAGGCAGCGAGTTTTCACATATTCGCTTATAATTGCAGCTCTGTATACGTTAATCATTGTTTTTTCAGCTTCGATGATGTATCACAATCGCGCGCTTTCAGATGCAAAACATAAACTGAGGATGAGCCCTACCGGAGCTGAGCCAGGACGAACACCACCGGATCCACTGCCTGCAACAGGCAACTATGCCACGGTTAAAACAGGCACCTACGTTGAAGACGTTGACAACTTGTCAATTAAAGACAGCATGTGGAGCGTCAATTTTTATATATGGTTTTCATGGCAAGGAGATGCTAAGCTCGACCCCGGAGGTAAACTTGTAGTTGTCGATGGCGTGGTAAACAAAAAAGAGCTTTTGGAGGATTACCATGGCAAAGACGGCATCAATTACCAGAGATACAGGATTTCTGCAAAGATAATCAAGTTTTTCGATACAGCCCGTGTGCCTATAGAAGACCACATGCTCAATATCTACGTGGAGGATGGCTCAAGGGATGGCACAAAGCTCCGGTATGTGGCCGATGAAACCTCTAATATTAGTTCAAGGTTGAATATTCCCGGCTTTAAAATCACAGGCTTCAGCAATGTAGTTAAAACGCATACTTATAAATCAAGTTATGGTGATCCGAGAGTTTCCTCTGACAGCAAAAAAGTATTCTCACAGTATATAGCTGCGGTCCGGATTAAGCGGATAGATTTCGGATTTTATCTCAAAATCTTTCTCTCTTTGTTTGCCGCACTGTTGCTTACCCTTTCCAGCTTTTTTATCAAACCCTCCGATGTAGGGCCTCGCTTTGCTTTACCTACGGGCGCATACTTTGGCGCTGTGGCTAACACCTACCTTGCTAATTCACTTTTGCCCACCTCTGGTTCATTCGGACTGGTGGACCACGTGGCAGGGATAGGCCTCTTTACTATTTTTATCTCGATAGCCGTCTCACTGCTTTCCAACTACTACGCCCGCATGGAGGATAAAGAGCTTTCATTAGCTCTGGACAGAATAATGTTTTTGGTGGTGGGTATATGTTGTGTTGCTGCTAATATTATTATTCCATGGTGTGCCAGATAGAATGCCCTTAACGCCTGTCCCAAACTCAGAAGCACACAACATATTTATACTCACATCACTGATTTGGATATTTTTAGCAGCCTATTGGATATTTAAGTACAGTAAAATCTCCTATGGCTATCCGGCTGACAAATCTCAACCCGTTCCGTATGAAGCGGCTTATATGAAAAAAGGCAGAAATCATGCCGTCACGGTTTGTTTGTTTGATTTAATACAAAGAGGCTATATTGTTGTTGATGAGGCAAAAGATTTGACAGCTACGGGAAACACTGAGGGCTTAAACACAGCTGAGAATGCGTTAATAGATACAGTCCGTGTAAAGTCCTCAATTGCTGGAATATTTGCTCAGCGTGATCAGCTAAAACGCTTTGAATATTATACACTCCGCTCTCTTACAGTAAAGGGTTTGATAAAAGATTCAAAAGAGACAAACCGCTTTTGCAAAAACCTGCGGATGTTTGCCATCATTTCGGCTATTGCCCTTACGGCAGTTAACCTGTATCTGGAGTTTCCTGCTGGCGAAGGGATGATGTTGTTTTCACTCTTAGTGCCGGCAATTGCTTTTATATCTTCATATGTAATGCAAAGGACAACAATAAAGACAAATAGAGGTAAGGCATATTTAACCCATCTGGAGAATAAAATAGCAGCTTCTAACCACGTATCAGGTTCAGATGGACATTATGACCCAACCCTAAGTTATGCTGTAGCAGTGCTGGGTATGGCTGTGTTAGCGGGTACGGTATTTAGCGGCATATCGGAGGCAATTTATTATCACGGAGGGGCTGCAGGGAGCAGCGGCGGGTGTAGTGGCTGTTCTTCAGGCGACATTGGCTCTGGCAGCAGCTGTAGTGGCTGCTCCTCTGGTGATAGCGGCGGAGACAGTGGCGGATGCAGCGGCTGTGGCGGCGGTGGTGGAGATTAGATTCCCCTGTGCTTAAAGTGTGGGGATTTGACGGGCCTTTTTATCTGCAGTGGCACATCACTGAGCATTGTAACCTTAACTGCATACACTGCTACAGGGAGGGAAACGCTGCTGAACCAGAGATATCCGCTTTGATGGGTGTACTAAAAAACTTTAACCGGTTTTTAAAGTCAATCCACAAAAGGGGTAGAATTCAGATAAGCGGCGGCGAGCCTTTCTTGTCAGAGCATTTATTTTCAATACTTATGGAGGCTAAAAAGAGCGGCTATCCAATCCGGGTGCTTTCAAACGGGACTGTAATGTCTAAAGATTTAGCAAAACGACTGAATGAGTCAGGGTGCCGTATTGTTCAGGTGTCTTTTGAGGGCTCTGAGGAAATTCATGATAAAATCAGAGGGATTGGTTCCTTTAAAAAGGCTCTTGACGGCACAAAGATACTGTGTGAGGAAAATGTCGAGGTGACTGCCATGATGACCGTATCAGACATTAATTATAAGGCATTAACAGAAACAATTAAACTTACCACTCCGTATATACGACGTTTTGCTTTTTCGCGGCTTGTGCCGTGGGGGAGGGCTTTGACACTTGCTGATTCTATGTTGACAACAAAACAGGTAAAAAGTCTGTTCAGGGAATTTCATAAATTAAACTTAAATACTGAAAATCAAAAAGGTGCGGAGGTATCAAAGACGTATCGGGACCCTTTGTGGCAGGGGTTTTTTGGAAAAGTAAACCCGCTCCTTTTAGGCGGCTGTTCAATTGGCTACAATGGAATATGCGTTGACACCGATGGCACAGTGTATCCGTGCAGGCGGCTTCCGGTCTCTCTTGGCAATGTGCACGATACGGATTTAACTGAGATATGGAAATCTGAGATTTTACGGGAACTCAGAAACCGGGACTTATTAAAAGGTAAATGCAGAGGGTGTAAACTTAGGTGGCAGTGCGGAGGATGCAGAGCCATAGCGTATGCCAAGACGGGTGATTATCTATCTGAAGACCCGCAGTGCTTTAATTAAACTCAATATGGTTAAATAGAAAAATGAAAGATTTTTTAAAAAAGATAACAACCGGTAGCTCCGGAGATATTATCACAGCAGCTATTTTTATAATTGTTTTAACTGTGTTTGTTTTCATAGAAGTCAGGGGTTTTGATTTTGTTAATTTAGACGATACCAAGTACATATTCGAGAATCAACGGGTAATTCACGGTTTAACACTTGATAATGTGCTCTGGGCATTTAAAACGACTTATTCTTTTTACTGGCAGCCACTTACGTGGCTTACCCATATGCTGGATATAGAAATGTACGGGCTTAACGCTGGCGGCCATCATATAACAAATCTCATTATTCACATTCTTAACTCAATCCTGCTGTTTTACGCCTTCTACCTGATAAACGCTGATATGCTAAGAAGCGGAGCGCTTGCCGCCTTGTTTGCTCTCCACCCCATGCACGTGGAATCTGTTGCATGGATAGCTGAACGAAAGGATGTGCTGACGGCATTTTTCTATATCGCTGCGGTTGCCCTGTATTTTAGTTATGCTAAAAAACCGTCACTGAGAAAATACATATACGTGGCAATAGCCTTTGTTTTAAGCATAATGTCAAAACCAATGGCCGTGACTCTTCCTGTTTCTCTCCTTTTGCTTGACGTATGGCCATGTGGCAGATTTAAGTTTGAAGGCAGTATCGCACAGTTTTTAAAATTTAACAAGGCTTTGTTTTATGAGAAAATCCCATTTTTTGTAATATCGGTGATTACTGCAATTGTCACATTTTTTGCTCAAAAAGAGGTAGGAGCTGTTGCCTCTCTGGAAAATCTCCCTGTGTCTTTAAGACTTGAAAACGCACTGGTGTCGTATGTTAAATATGTTTATAAGCTGTTCTATCCGGTTGAGCTGGCTTGCCTGTATCCCCTTCCCCGCACGATACCCCTATTGCAACCGGTGTTGGCTTTATTGGCACTTGTGGTGGTGTCAGCCATTGCCGTTTTAACTATTAAGAAGGCGCCATACATTTTTGCCGGATGGTTTTGGTTTGTTATCACTATGCTGCCTGTAATCGGGCTTGTACAGGTTGGGAATCAGTCAATGGCTGACAGATTTACATATATTCCCTATATAGGACTGTTTGCTATTGTGGTAACGGCAATACCTGAGCCAAAAACCAACGCTAAAAAAGCTCTGGCCTCTGCCTTAGCGTTTATTGTGCTTTTGTTTTGCGTAGTGCTTTCCAAAAAACAGGTTTCCTTCTGGCAAAACTCTGTTACGCTATTTAAACATACCTTAGCAGTAACAAAAGATAATGTTGTGATTTTAAATAATCTCGGAGCTAGTCTTATCTCGATGGGTAGGTCAGATGAGGCCGTCGGATATTTTAAACAAGCAGTGGAAATTAATCCTATCTATGTAGAAGCCAACGTAAACTATGCAAATGCACTGGTACGGCTCAGACAGGCTGATAATAGTATTTTATACTATAATATAGCTCTCAAACTAAAACCTAATATACCCGAGGCGTA
Organism: Nitrospirota bacterium; assembly: GCA_015233895.1. Classification (NCBI taxonomy): domain Bacteria; kingdom Pseudomonadati; phylum Nitrospirota; species Nitrospirota bacterium. Next base: position 36,988 of record JADFXG010000005.1, read on the forward strand.
TAACGGCCTTGGCACTGCTATGATTGTTAAAGGAAACAAAGATGAGGCCGCAAGATACTTCAAAAAGGCCATCCAACTACGCCCAGGATATGAAGATGCCCTGTTTAATCTGAGGCTTATTGAAAGAGGTGTAAAATAATGAAGCTCCACATTATTTTATAGAGAATTGGTGGTAAGTGTGTCAGCAGGCTTTATCCAATAATCCGGATATTTTTTGCACAGTAACTCCTGAGCCTGCTCTCTTTTGTGTTTGCTATCGAAAGCGCCAAAAATCGTTGAACCGCTGCCGCTTAGAAGTGACGCACGGGCTCCGGTATCACTCAGCTGTCCTTTGATTTCATTAATCCACGGGAAATCAGCGCTTATTGCGTCCTCGATGTCGTTTTTCATTAATTTTCCCATTGTCTTAAAATCACGGATGCTTAGTGTCTTAATAAATTGAGTGGCAAGTGCGGGAATATTTAATAGTCTGTTTTCAGCCATGAATTTTCTATCAAGCCTCTTGTCAACCATTTTATATGCCCAAGGGGTGGGAGTAGAAACAGGCGGTTTTACAAGCAGTAAAGCAACGGAGGCATCTGAAATAAGAGGAGTAACAATCTCCCCTCTGCCCGTAACCATTGCAACAGAGCCTTTGATAAAAAAAGGTACATCCGATCCGGCCTTTGCCGCCAATTCTGTAAGTTCATCAACACTAAGTCTGAGGTCTAAAAGCCTGTTTAGACCCATCAACGCAGTAGCGCAATCTGAGCTGCCTCCGCCAAGCCCTGCCTCTGCCGGTATTTCTTTTGTTAACTTTATCGTGATTTCACCTGTGGTCTCTTCACTCAGTGTGTGCGATTTCATATGTGAGGCTAAAATATTTAAAGCCTTTGATACAAGATTATCCTTAGCGGGGATATTTAAATCGCTTTCCAGCATAAGGGGTGAAAACACTGTGGCGTCACCGGTCTTTTTAAACTCCAGAGTGTCATAAACACTGATGGATTGAAACAGCGAGGCTATATCGTGGAAACCGTCTGCGCGTACTCCGGTGACAAACAAAAACCAGTTGATCTTTGCCGGGGCTAAGAGTTTAAGCATGTATTGTGATTTGTTTAGTTACTCATGTTTGGGTAAATTTTTTAATTTCTCTTCAACCCTGTCCTTAAGGCCTGACTCGTCTTTATAGTGTTTAAGGGAATTTTCCCATGCTGCCACAGCCTTACCGTAATTTTCCAGTTTAAAATATATATCCCCAAGGTGTTCAAATATAGTTGCATCATCGTTAACAAGACTTATGGCCTTTTCCTGCTCTTTCAGTGCATCCTTGTATTTTCCCTTTTGATAATAAATCCATGCACGGCTATCTATAATGTAACCGTTATCGGGTTTAAGTTTAAGGGCTTTATTGACAAGTTCAAGTGCCTCATCCAGCCGCTCCCCTCTGTCCGCATACGAGTAGGCAAGATAATTTAAGGCATCTGAGTTATCAGGATCTATCTCCAGCACCTTTCTTATATAGCGCTCCATAGTCACAAAGTCATCCATTTTCTCATAAACATTTGCAATATTCAGGTAGATTTCCTCGTTATCAGGGTAGATTTTAAGAGCGTTTGTCAGCAACTCAATTGCCCTGTTATAATTTTTCATATTATTGTAAACAAGTGCAGCGTATAGGAAATACTCCGGCTTTGAGGTATCAAAAGAAAGGAGCTCCTCGTAATAATGTGCAGCCTCTTCGTAGTTTTTGGTTTCCTTGTAAAGATAGGCCAATCTGAGAAATGCTTTAACATTTTTAGGCGCTATGTTGATGGCCTGTTTTAACTCATCTATAGCCAAATCAATTTTTTTCATAGCCTCGTACGCTAAAGACAGGTAGTATTTAACAAGGACGTTATTGGGAGCAGCCGTTTTGACAAGCATAAACTCATCTACTGCTTTGTCAAAGACCTCCTCCTCAAGATACAGAAGCCCAATTCTTAAATGTATATCTATGTTTTCCGGCAGTTCTTTGCTTAGTGTCTCCAGCTCCTCAATCGCCTTTGGGATTTCCTTGTTTGTCATATAGAGCCGTGAGAGCAACTCTCTGGCTTTCAGATTTTGGGAATTTATCTCAAGTGCACCCTTATAGTACTTTGCAGCTTCATCTTTATTGCCCTTCATTTCGCTTATCATGCCCATATAGACGAGTGCCGGGTCAAAGGAGGGATTGAGGATGAGGGCGGTTTTTAAGTATTTGGTAGCGTTATCAAGGTCATTGGTTTCCAGAAATATTATACCCAGATAGTAATTCCCCATGACATTAGAGGGATCCTTGTCAACAAACACTCTAAGTACTCTGCCGGCATTTTCATAATCCTTTTTCGATAAGTACAGGGCACCTAAGAAAACTATTGCTCCTGTGTCGTCAGGGTCTAAGCTTATAATTTTCTCATACAGTTTAATAGATTCATCCAACCCATGGTTTGCATTATATAATTCCCCTAAGAGCTTCATTGCAGGGATATAGTTTGGATTTTTCTTTAACACATCCTCAACCACCTTCTGTGAATCAGCTGGCCTGTCCTCCCTCAGCAATACATATGCTATTTGAACCTTCAGATATGATGAATCAGGGTCATCTTTCAGAGCTGCTCTAAATTCCTTTAGCGCTTTAACCCAATCGTTCTGTTCCTCAGCTATAGCTCCCAGCATGTAGTGGTAATAAGCCAACTCCTCGCTGCTTTGAGAAGTGTTTGGATTAGGGCTGGTAGCTGAATTTGCAGCGAATGCGCCGGTAAAACAAACAAATGTGAATAAAAAAATCATTTGTAAAAAAAGGAAGGTTTTTCTTCTTTTCATTTTACTCCATAATGTATGTTAGTACACATCTAGAACCGAGGAAAGCACCCATGTACGAGGTTCTCTCCCGTCTCCTCTGGCAACCCGCCCCGGAGCCTTTCCCACCAACCGTACTTCTTATTCAACATCTCTATCAACAATATATTATAACATAAAAAATTTTAAACTTAAAGTATGCAGTTGATCAAGAAATCCGAGATAGGAAATGTAGTTTCCAGATAAAAGGGATTTTTGAGAAAAAATTTCAGGTTACAGCAGACCTATCCCTTGTTTTTAGTCCTAAAACATTATTAATTACAGCTCCGACACATTTTTGTTAGATATATATATTTGTCTTCTGTAAATCAAATTACTGAGAAAGGAATCACAATGGACGTGACCTTGAGCAACGAAAAGATAAAAGAACTTTTAAAAGAGGTTTTAATTGAGCTTATTCAAACTAAAAGAGAAGTTTTATATGAAATTATTTTGGAGGCCATGGAGGGGGTTGGTATGGCAAATGCCATATCAAATGGCAGAAAAAACGAATTTGTTGAAGAGGACGAAGTATTTTTGGCTCTGGATTGCAGTGAATATAAAATATGAGCTATCGTTTATTAAGGATTTGAAGAAGATCAAAGATATGAAAGCCTTACTAAGCGTGAAAGATGTAATTGTTCAATGTCAGGAGGCTGCCAATATTAGCAAAATAAAGAATCTGTTGAAATTAACTGGATATGATAATTTTTATCGTATTCGTATAGGTGAGTATCGGCTTGGACTTGAAGTAAAATCAACGTTTTCTACCCATAAATGAATTTCGGTCAGATAAGAAATAGGTTAAGGGATATTTCCAAGCATTTTTACAAATTTGAGAAATATGTCTGCATCAAAGTCTTCAATCTGGTTTCTTATAATAGAGAGAGCCTCAAAGGAGCTATAAGCCGGCTTATAGGGCCTTGCTGTGGTAAGAGCGTCATAGACGTCAACCAGAGAGACAATGCGTCCTGCCATGTGGATGTCATTGGCGGCTAATCCTCTTGGATAACCTGTGCCGCTGAGTTTTTCATGATGTTCCAATATGGGGACAAATGCATCCTTTGGGCAAGTTTTCTGTTCATGTAAAATCTTAACGCCAAGTCCCACATGCTGCTTGATAACGGCATATTCCTTTTCGGTAAGCCGTGAAGGTTTATTCAAAATGCTGTTTGGAATGGCGCTCTTTCCAATATCATGAAGAATTGCACCCATGCCAAGCATTTGTAGTTCACTGTTTTTTAATGTTCCCAGAGCTACCGCTAAGCCAACAGAGAGTACCCCTACGTTTATGGAATGGGTATAGGTATAGTAATCATATTTATTTATCGTAAGCAGCTCGGACAGTACACTTCCGGTTTTTTGTATTGTTTCTACAATCTCCTCAATAGATTGCTTACACCTTTTGATCTTTTCACCGCTGCGCGGGTCATCCAGAAGTTCCATCATCAGAAACTTTGCATTCTCTCTGATAATAGTATTTTTTATTTTTCTGATTTCCTCAGGGGTCCCAGACGCTTTAAATGACTCAAGGTCTTTCAGATATTTTTTATATCTCTCGTTTGCGCTACGTTCTATCATGAAATTGTTTTGTAGCGAAAGAATTTTATCGGTTATTTCTATTGGCTTATCTTTATATTTTAAAAAGGGAAGTATTTCAAGGTTTTTCTTGAAGTAAATAGAAAAATCTATTAAACTACCACGTATAAGAGTCTCTTTATCTATCGGGGTGTAGTTGTTAAGATCGGAAAAATATTTATCAAGTTCCATTTTAGTGTAAGTCGGTTGGGATGATAAGGGCTGCACCCAGTCCTCCGGCACCTCAGGGGTGATCTCATTCAACTCTACGAATTCTGAATGTGCTGCCACAACCTCTTCTTTTTTTAGAAACTTTATTTGCTCCAGCTCTTTTGGTGTCTCATTTACGTGCTTTTGTCCTTTGTCCATATCAACATAAACGGTTTTTATCCCTGAGTCTGTTAGCTTACGGATTTGGTCAGAGTCTTTTATTAAAAAATGATGGGTTAAAAACGGTGTCTTTTCCCAGTTTTCGTCCAGACCGGCAAGGTACATACCTACTTTCAACTCTTCTATTGGTATTTTTTCTTTCATTAATTTAAAGGTCAATTTCCGTTTTTATAATTTTTTTCGCCTATTAAACAGTCAAAATATTTCTCACACCTAAACAAAACCCTATTGTAAAAAGCATAGCACAGACGGACTTACAGATGACTTACAGATCAACCTAATAATGATTAGAAGGTTATAATTATGTCCTGATTTACTTTATTGCTTTACTATTATAAAATAACTGATGATACCGAGCGAGGATAAATGCTGGGCAACACTTAGCGGCTTAAGCGTTACGGATGTCTGTAAACGATGCAACGTTTCTTACAACCAAAGCGAAGAGTACTATGTGGTTAAGTCATTTGGGGCAGAGTTTTCAGTGTCTCCCAAAACAAGAAAGATTGCTCCGCTTTCTGAACAAGGCAAAATAATAACAGAACGGTTTTTGGATTTTTATACTCTCTCTGCTTTGTTTTACTTAAATGAGACAAAGGACATCCCGGAAAGCGGCAGAATTGTCTCCCCGCTTGAAATTAAGGGCGGCGATATGTTCTTTAGAGGCGGACATACGCTTCCTCTCAATAAGGTTGCTCTAAAGTATGACAACAAGAGAGATGATTTTCTTAACAGAGGATTTTCTATGGGTGCTGCGTTATCCACTTATGGTGACGTTTCCTTCAAGGTTTATCCGTTTCCGCGTCTTCCTGTTGTATTAATCCTGTGGCACTCAGATGATGAATTTCCCCCAAGAGCCGACTTATTGCTTGATTCAAGCTGTGACTTTCACCTTCCCACTGACGTTATCTGGTCTGTGTGTATGCTTTGTACGCTTATGATGCTTTAACCGTTATCGCTTAATATTCATCAATGTGAGAATTTGACTTTTTACCTCATCGGCAAGTTTTTGGTAGTTTTTATCGGCAGCTTTTTCAGGATAAACCGGTTTGCCAAAAATTACAGTTACCGTGTGTAGTTTTGGTAAAAATGCGCCTCGCGGCAGCACATCATAAGCCCCTCTGATGAGTACCGGCATAAGCGGAACACCACACTCATAAGCTAAAATTCCAACCCCCTTTTTAAACTCCTGAAGTGTGCCGTCAACAGAACGCCCTCCCTCAGGAAATATGCAGAGCGACTGACAGTGGTTTAGCAGGTACGCAGATGTGGTAAGAGCGCGCATCAGATGCTCCCCCGGATCTATCGGAATTACATGAGCGTAGCGTGCAAACCGGCTTGAAAGATACCCTGTAAAAAATCCACTGTCACCTTGAAAAAACAGATTTTTAAACACCTCATGCGGCACACAAGCAGATACGAAAAATGCATCCATGTAGCTACAGTGGTTTGGGCAAAGAATATAGGCCGTATCAGGCAGATTTTCAATGCCTTGTAATTTTGCCTTAAAAAATATTCTGAATGCGGTTTTTAAAACATAATTCATGATTTTAGCTATAAAATCCTCGTGCTTTTTGTTTAAAAATCCCGATTGTATAAGATCGCTTTTGTCGGGTGTTCCCTTCAACATCTCCGAATAACCTGTTTTCGCTGCTCTTGTCTCCGATTGGTCTTGTAGTACTTCATCTGTAGCAACTTTAGATACCGCCTCTATGACACTATCAACCGATTGCAGCTCTGACATCACAGATTCAGGGAGGCGGATTTTAAGCCTCTTCTCAATTGCGGCAATTAGCTCTATTTTCCTTAAAGAATCAAATCCCAGATCTAATTCAAGATTATCGCTGCCTCCTATTGGAGTATTAATCTCAGTGATTTCGCGGATTAGCTTAAGCACAACTAAAGCATACTGGCCGGTAGGTTCCTCTTTGTGTTGTAAAGCAGAGCTGCGGTCAACTGTCTCTGTCTTTACCATCTCTTTGATTATATATCTTTGGAGTTTTCCTAATCTGGTCTTTGGAAGCTCATCCGACCAGAGTTGAAAACCCTTTAGTCGCATATACGGCGGCAGTGTGGTGGATATCCTGTTTATTGACCATTTAACTGATTCATGAATGGACGGGATTTTCATTTTCTTAGCATAATCCGTATCACAAACAATAAGTGCATAAAGTGAGGCTGCCCCCCTTTCGTCATTTCCCTCATAAACGCAGATTTCTTTGATAAGGGGTTCCTCCAGATATTTTGCCTCCACATCCTCAGGGTAAACATTCTTGCCGGAGCTCAGCACTATAACCTCTTTAGCGCGTCCTGTAATAAATAAATACCCGTCAGAATCAATGTAGCCAATATCTCCGGTATGAAAGAACCCGTCTTTAATGACAGAGTCAGTCTCACTCTGTGCAGTACCGAAATAACCTTTCATGACCATTGGGCCTTTTATTAATATCTCAGCGCTGTCAGCTGCTTTGCCAGGAGTCTTAAGTGTTTTTATAGTAACCCCGTTTAATGGAATTCCGGCTGAGCCCGCTTTCCGTTTTTTTAACGGATTAAAGGTAACAATCGGAGAGGTTTCAGTTAACCCGTAACCCTCGATAACGGTAAAGCCAAAAGCCTCAAGACGACGCATCGTTTCCGGTTTAAGTTTAGCGCCTCCTGAGGTTATAAACCTGAACTGCTCTCCAAAAGCCTCCAAAACTTCTTTAAAAAAAACCGCTCCGGAATTTATATCAACAGTCCTCCGTAAAAAATCTGACAACGATAGCAACCGTTTTGTAAGAAATCTGATGTGCGCAGGACGTGCCGTAATCTTAGTTTCTATAGCATTTAGAAACATCTCAAGAAGGCGCGGCACACCAATTAAGCCTGTAACACGGCAATCACGAATTGTCTTAACAAGGTCAGCTCCCTTAAGCCCCGGCGGATACGTAACAGTTGCGCCAACAAGCATCGGAACAAAAAAGGCACACATAAACGGATATGTGTGATGCGCAGGAAGCACAGAGAGCACGTTGTCGCTGCCGCAGATTATAAGTTGTTCCATTGCAGCCTTAGCGTCTGAGCAGAGATTCGTATGAGTTAGAAAAACACCCTTGGGTTTAGACGTGGTGCCGGAGGTAAATATGATTGACGCACCGTCTTCGTTTGATGGCAGATGTTTAAAATCAAACTCAGGAGCGGTTTTAGATTCCCAGGCATTCATAAAATCAGGGCTGTCAAATGGGATGATTGTTTTGTTTAAGCCGTTTAGAGCACTTTGTACCTTCTCCTTAACAGTAGTACCGGTAAAAAATACTATGGCTCCTGAGGCCTCAGTGAGGTTTTTAATTTCACTTTCGCCAAGCTCTGAATCTATTGGTACGCACACAGCGCCAAGAGCTGATGCCGCAAGATATGCGGCAAACCACTTAGGCATACTCTCTGAGCAGATTGCAACCTTGTCGCCAAACTTAACTCCCAATGTTTTGGAAAGGAGTTGTGATATGTTCAGAGTTTTGGTAAGAAACTCACCGTACGATATTTCTATCTTAGAATAGGACTCTGATTCCTGAGCGTTGATTTTAACATATTGAATAAAGGCGATTTTTTCGGAGTACTTTTTTGCAGCCTCAAAAACCCACCCAGGGACTGAATATGAAAGATTTTCAGTTAACATTATACGTTATCATAAGTGCAAATAAACTAAGAGTAATATGCTGAACTTTACGTCTCATAGACGTCCTTTCTCATACCGACACGAGCGACAACAATTGTATGGTCTTTTTCATTGATAGCAAAGATAATTCGTATTTTTCCTATGCGATAGCTGTAAAGACCGCTAAATATTCCTTTTAACGGTTTACTCAGAAGCAGCGGTTTATCTGACAAATAAAACTCTACCTTGTCCATGACCTTTGTCTTAGTCTTAACGTCAAGGTCCGAAAGCACATCCAATGCCGGAGCGCTCCAGATTACATCATATGCCAAGTTTTTTCCTTGCCTCGCTGGATGTATAATACTTTGTATTAGCGTCGTTTAGAGTTTCCCATGCTAAATATGCATCTTCAAATTCATCTATATAGTTTTGTAGCATTTCATTTAAATAAAAACTTTTTGGCCTCATGGTCTTCTTTGAAAGACTATTAAGTCTGTCGTATACGCTGTCTGAAACCCTAACGCTCAATGTTTTAGCCATTCTAACCTCCTTACAGGTATTACATGTATTATAACCAAATCCAGTTGATAAAAACAAGCAATGACTTTCTATGTCACGTAATTAAAGTGAGTTTAGATATAGCAAATTGAGACCGTTGCAAAATTCCCAAAATGGGGGAAAAGTATTTCCCAATTAATACCGAGTAGCAGCCTAAAATATAATAATGATGAGATTACCACGTCGCTATCGCTCCTCGTAATGACGGATAGGTACGCCCACGCACAGCCCACGTCGCTATCGCTCCTCGTAATGACGGATAGGTACGCCCACGCACAGCCCACGCCGTCATTGCGAACCCCCGCAGGGGGTGTGGCAATCTCATCCTTTTTCTATAACATTTTGTTATATTTTTGAACTCAACTTGGTGTTATAATATTTTTGCAACGGTCTCAATTTGCAATTCCAGGCTGAATAATGCGTAGAATTACCGGTAAACAATATGTTACAATCCGCTGGATTATAAGAATATTACTCTGGAGGGTTAGATGTGTTAAGTAATGCAGGGGTGCATGGAAACGGCGAGGGAAAAACGCCGTCAGGCCCGATAAAAAGTGTAACGTTAATGATAACCGAATTTACCAGCACTTACATACCAGGCAGACATATGGAAAGACCCTCCATATCGGTTATTATTGATAAGCTAAACGACATACTTCTTACTAAAAACTTAGGTGTTAAGATAAAAAGTGTCGGTACTAAGACATATTATACTTTTAACGACAGCAGCAACGCCCTGCACACTGCTTTTAATATAAAAGGAATAGTGGATAAGTATAACCTTCTGACTCAGAGCAATACCCCTGTACTTTTTAAAATAGCCATTCACACTGGTCCTATGGAAAATGATGACTTAAAGCCGGTAACCAGTACGGCATCTTTACTCATATCAAAAACCGATTCAGACTGTATTTATTTAACAGAAGAGGCCTACAACGCCCTGCCGGAAAAAGACAAAGAAAACTGCAAAGAAGAGAAAACCATCCAAAGTATGAGCAGGGGCGTCTTAAAGATATACAAAGTAGGCTTTATTGCGGATATCTTGAAAACACAAGAGAAACCTCCTGAGCATGTGAAACCTCAGGAACAAGAAAAACGCCCCGATATGATTTTATATGGAAAACCAGTAGGTGCTTTTTCCAAAAAACTCACTACAGTTGAAGCAATTAAGGAAAAAACTAGTAAAGACGGATTTCCCGTTATGTCACACACGATAGATCTGCTGTTGAAATTACCGGAAAATCTTAAAGTTGACGAAATATCGGTTACTCAGTTGACAAACGTTATTTTAGATGATTTCTCGTTGACCAACAAGCTTCTGTCCCTTGTTAATACTGCTTACTACACTCAATACGACGGTAAAATCAACACAATGTCAAGAGCGATAATGCTTTTGGGATTTGTTCAGATAAGAAGCACAGCGCTGTCTCTTTTGCTGTTTGAAGACATTGCGGATAAGCACCTTGCCTATGAACTTAAAATTTTAATTATAAACTCAATAATGAGTTCTATGATTTCAAAAAACATAGCATTAAACGGTACACAAATAAACGCAGAAGAGGCCTTCATCTGTTCCATGCTTCATGATCTCGGTAAAATCCTGGTTGCTTACTTTTTACCGGAGGACTATGGTTTGGTTACTGAGAAGATAAAAAAACAGCAGTACAGCGAGGATATGGCATCGCGCTCTGTCCTTGGCATGTCGTATGAAGAGCTTGGCATAAGTATTTCCACCGAATGGAAACTACCCAAACAAGCCATCCACTGTATGCATAAGCTTGACAACGAACGGGTTATTAAACCTGAGACCAACGATGACAGACTCAGAGGTGCAGTGGCTTTTTCCGCAGAACTTTGCTCTCTCATGCTGGATGACTCTATAGCCATCACTGATAAACAAATGTCTCTCAAAAAGATAACAAAACGATATGGCGAATGCTTTACACTGTCGCAAGATCAGATGTCAGCTATCTTTAATTCAACGTTAAAAGAGATGAACCACTATTTTGGCGTTTACGACATTAAATCCGAAGAGATAGAGCTTTTTAGAAAGATAAGCGACTTCTACGCTGCCTTTGAAGCTGTAAGACCCATCGAGGTTAAAACCGCTGTCCCAGTTCCTGAGGAAAACAAACTCGGTGATACTGAGTTTCTTGGCGGAACGTTGCCAGCCGGAAACGAAAAACAGGAAAGTGTTGTATTCCAGAGAGCCATCTACGATATCACCACTGCTCTTTTAGAGGATTATTCTTTAAACGACACGCTGCGCATGATTTTAGAGATTATTTATAACACCATGGGGTTTTCGCATGTGTTGATTTGCCGGAAAAACTCCAAGCAAGACAGAATGGTTGGATGGTTTGGTTTTGGAGCTGATATAGATGTTATTGTAAGCAAATTTAATTTCCCAATCGTTGACTCTGACGATGTGTTTAGTTTTGCGCTCAAAAACGGTTCTGACATGGTCGTTGCCGACTCCAAAGCGCCCGACGTAAAGGAACGGATACCACTGTGGTACGCTAATGTATTAAACTCAGATACCTTTGTCGTGTTACCAATAATAGTTTCAGACAAACCTATTGCAGTTATCTATGCCGACAATGCCGGCACCGAACGGAAATCTTTTTCCCAACACCAAATATGGTGTCTGAAAGCTCTGAGAAAACAAGTTAATATGGTATTTAAACAGAAATTGAAAACCTAAGTTGAGGATTAAGGAAAGAAATTTTTTCCGCAGATTGCGCAGATTTTCACAGATGGGTTTTTACTATATCTTCAGGCACAAAGTGTTTACCCTGATAAATGTCCCTTCCTGTAAACATAAGCTCTATATCGCGGATGATTTGCTGTCTGGTCTTATTCCACAGAGGGGCAATCAGGATGTCATCAGGGGCGGTGGCAAAAAGCCTTTGAAGGACAAGATGCGGCGATAGTTTTTGTATAAACTCCCGGATGAATTCGAGATATTCCTCATACGAAAAAACGTAAAACGGATTCTTTTCGTAAGCTAGAGCTAAAGCTGTGGATTTTATAACCTGAAGCTGATGGATTTTAAGAAAATTTACAGGCATTGCCGATATAACCCCTGCCATGTCCATCATCTCCGAGCGCGACTCGGTGGGAAACCCTACGATAAGATGAGCTCCTAAATTCTTAAGCCCCATTTTAGCAGACAGCTCTATGGTATTTAAGAAACAGTCATAATTATGCCCTCTGTTTATAAAGTTCAGGCTTTTGTCGTAGATAGACTGTAGGCCGTACTCAATTAATACAAAATAATCTCTGGAAATATCTTTCAATAACTGCAACTTTTCCTCGTCAACCGAGTCAGGACGCGTGCCTATGGCTAAACCGATTATGCTTGGATTAGACAGTGCCTGGTAGTACAACCGCCTTAGCTCATCAACTGGTGCGTAGGTATTAGTGTAGGGCTGAAAGTATGCAATAAACTTTTTAGCCTTGTAGCGTTTAGATAGATAGCCGATGCCGTTTTCAATCTGTTTATCAACACCGAGTGCGGGTTCACAGGGCCCCGGCCTGAAGCTGTCGTTATTACAATAGATACACCCTCCGTACCCAACAGTGCCGTCCCTGTTTGGACACGTAAAGCCGGCATCTACATTTACCTTATACACGGATTCACCATAGAGTGACTTCATATAAGAACCAAAGGAGTTAAAACCGGCCTTCATACTTAATTATCCATTTTTGGCTGTCTTTGTGTCAAACGAGAGATTTGATATTATTCTAATTTTAATTCAGAAGTATAATACCAAGTAGCTTCCCAAAAGGTAAACTAATTGTGATGAAAAAGACTGGATCCCGCATCAAGTGCGGGATGACAAAGAGGCGCAATCCCTTTATCAGTCATTCCTGCGAAGGCAGGAATCCAGTATTTTATTTATATCTTTGAACGCAACTCGAGACCGTTGCAAAAATCATTTTTCAGCCAAAACTTTACAAAAAACACAATTGTAAATATACCAAAATTCAAAAAGATATTCATATTGATTATTTAAAAGGATGAGATTGCCACGCCCCCTGCGGGGGCTCGCAATGACGATAAATAATAGTTTTTACTGTGTTTTTTATTCGTCATTGCGAGGAGCGATAGCGACGTGGCAATCTCAGCCTTTAAAAATAATTAACGTAATTATGCATATCGCTATAAGAGTTTTTTTATTGTGAAAATTCAAAATATCGAATTATGCAACGGTCTCAACTCGGTATAACAAGGCGGCAAGGAGAAAGCGACGCAGGCGTACTTTTAGTACGTTGAGGAGCTTGTGACGAAGCCAACAAAGTTAGACGATTGAATTAGAATTAGTATTACATTCTTTCAGGGGCGGTAATACCGAGAATATTAAGTCCGGCCTCAATTATGGTCTTAATTGATTCACACAGGATTAGCCGCGCTTGTGTCAGCATGAGCGTCTCAGCGGTCTCCTCTGTCCCCTCTACGCTCAGTATTCTGTACTTATTGTAGTAAGGGTGAAACATTCCGGATAGCTCCTGAAGATAAAAGGTAATTCTGTGTGGCTCACGGGCACGGGCTGCGTTTTCAAATATCAATGGATATAGGATAAGCTTTTTTATGATTTGAAGCTCCTCCAGTTTATCCAAAAGTGAAAGATTCATCTCAATACCCTGAAAGGACGTTTGAATGCCCCTTTCATGAGCTTTGCTGAATATGCTGTTTATTCTTGCGTAGGCATACTGAACATAAAAGACAGGATTTTCCGCCGATTGCGCCTTTGCCGCATCGAGGTCAAACTCCAGTTGGCTGTCCGGTCTTCTTGTAAGAAATATAAATCTGGCAGTGTCTGCGCCTATCTCATCCATTAAATCGCTCAACGTGATAAACTCACCGGCACGCTTAGACATCTGAACCGGCACCCCGCCTCTTAGAAGTGATACCATCTGCACCAGTAGCACTGTCAGCCTTGAGTCATCAACCCCTGCCGCTTTAATTGCAGCCTTTACGCGCGGTATGTAGCCATGGTGGTCTGCCCCCCATATATTAATACATTCGTCAAATCCCCGCTGAAATTTCCGTATGTGATATGAAATATCAGAGGCAAAGTATGTGTAACTGCCGTCGCTTTTTATTATTACCCTGTCCTTTTCATCTCCAAACGCTGTTGCCCTAAACCACACGGCTCCGTCCTCATCGTAGATATATCCCTGTTGTCTCAGTAAATCAATGGAGCCTCTGACTGTGCCGCTGTCAAAAAGTTCCCGCTCACTTTGCCATCTGTCAAAAGTTACGCTGAACGCACTTAAATCGTCCTCTATCCACTTGAGCATTTTCTTATAAGAGTAGTCTGTAAATATCGTTGAAACGTCATTAAAGTCACGGTTTAGGAGAGAATCTCCATAAGTTTCGTCTATGTCTTTTGCTATCACCTCAACATAATCGCCTCTGTAACCATCCTCCGGCATGGGATATTTGTCAGAGTTAAACAGATGGTGGTAAGCCGAAAAAACCGATTTACCAAGAAGCGAGACCTGCCGTCCGGCGTCATTTATGTAAAACTCTTTCTCAACCGTAAAGCCTGCTGCCGTTAGAAGATTAGCAAGGGCTGCTCCTAAGGCTGCACCTCGGCCATGCCCAAGGTGCAATGGGCCGGTTGGGTTAGCGCTCACAAATTCTATCTGTACTTTCTTTCCAAACCCAAGCTCCACCCGTAAGAATTCTTCCCTGTTGTTATAAAGCATGTTTAACTGCTCATACAGAAAGCTGCTCTTAAGGTGAAAGTTAATAAACCCCGGCCCAAGGATTTCTATTTTTTCAAACATTGTTTTAATCTCAGGCCGGCTGTTAAGTGCTAAGGTGAGAGCCTCCGCTATTTTTCTGGGTTGAGTCTTTAACTTTCCCGATAAACTCATCGCCACCGGCGTTGAAATATCCCCCTGCCCTGCCCGCTTTGGAATTTCCACCTCTGCATAGTCCACTTTAACGCCCAAACTTTCAACTGCATCAAGAATAAATTTTTCTATCATCGAAATTATTTTCCCTTTCTTTGCTGTAACTTATAAGGAGGAGTTAGCCCTGTAGTTTTTGTTTAAATGCTAATAGAGCAAGCTTTCTCATGATTTTAAGGTTCCAGATCATATCTGCCTTAAGTGAGGCATTTCCTCCGTAGATAACATCGCCGTATATCATTCCTATTGGTTTATCATTTAATACAATCGGCAACGCTGTAAATGAATGAGCATTTATTGTGTTTAAGTACCAGTCGGGAATGCGGCTGCGTGCGTCTTTGAGAGTTGAATCCGCTACCAGCATGTCTGTGTTGTTGGTAAGTGATGAGTTAAATACGTCTTCTGAATTATTTAACGAAAACTTAAAAATCCGTATTACTTTTTCCACCTCTGAACCAAACCCAAACCTTGCCTCCATCGTATTGGTCTTAGGGTTTCTTATGCAAATAAAAACGCGTGAAAACCCCATCGTGCGATACATTATTTCAAGTATTATCCTCAACACATCATTTACGGTGTATTCTCCTGTTAGTGCTCCAACTATGTCTGAAAGCCCCTTGTTGAGGCTCTCTCCGTCAGCGTTAAGCTTTGCCTCAGCTTTGGATAACCCCAGAATTTCAGTCTCCACAATTTCTATAGAATCAACCCGCTCGGTCTTTTCACCTACCACAAACTCGGACGCTTTGGCAGCCTTTAAAAAGCTGTTGATTTTCTCTATGATAGGCTCTTTTTTTGCCTTTGATTCATATACCTTAAGGAAGACATTGATTTCCTTAAGAAGATTGTCATATAGCCCTCTGATTTGCTGTTCGGTTATGTTAAAGCACACGCTGTAGTGAGCAGTCAAGTCACTTATGGAATTTCGTTTTTGTGTGTTTGTCAGCGCCTGGTCCAGTATCACAGAGCCTAAGTCGGTCGAATAGGACACCAGCATGTGGCTCTTATCTATGCTTGTTATAGGCTTAAAGAGATTTGCTTTATCAACGTGTTTCATGCTGTGGATGATGTGTTCCGGCAGTGACCATCCCTTTGCTATGCTTACGCTGAGGTCCTCGTACGACGTACCCAAAACGGCTGTGGATGCTGAGTTTTCACTGAGATCCTCACTTTTCATTTTTTCTGTTATCGCAACGTGTTCTTCAGGAAGAAAGTATGCCACCATGATTTTCCCAAGATCGTGTAACATGGCACAAATAAAGGCCTCCTCAGGGTCGGCTGTTATAATTTTCCCTGCCAGAGACTTTGCTATGTTGGCCTTCATAAGTGAGCCGACTATCAACTGCTTAAGCTCGCTTGCCATTGACTTATCCACAATCCCCTCAAACAGAATCAGTGAAAGAGCCGCATTTCTTACCTGAATAAACCCAAGCAGCATCAGAGCCCTCGATATAGTGCCTACCTTACCGCCATACTGGCTATAGTAAGATGTGTTTACAAGAGCAAGAATTTTACTGGTCAAACCATAATCGGTAAGTATCGAATTTGTAACATTTGCTATATGAGTGTCATCCTGCAAGACATTAACCGGTAGCTTCATTAAAATATCCACGGTTTTACTCATTATTGGAAATCCTCCGCTTGAAGTAAACTTGCCCTGCAGTGTGTCAATAGTGCTTCTGCTCTTAACCTCCGGTTCAGGCGCTTGCACATAATAGGTTTGATCAATAGGAGTTGAAGGCACTTTCTGTATAATTTCTTGCTTTTCTGATACCGCTTGTGCAATTTCCTGCTTTTCGGGCAGCACTTGTGCGTTTTCCTGTTTTTCAGGTACAGGCGGTGCTGTTTCTTGTTTTTCGGATACCGGCTGTGGTGTTTCTTGCTTTTCAGGTAACGCTTGAACAACCTCCTGTTTTTCAGGCGACACTTTATATACCTTTACCTGTCCCAGTCCTTTTATGTCCATGCTGCTTTCAAGCCGGCAAAGCTCCCTGTCTTCAACGTCTATCATGCCATATGTTTCCTCGGTGAGATATATGCCGGTGGCTTTTATGGATGACAGAATAACCATTGCCACAACTGAAAGCCCTGAGGATTCAACATCGGCATAGAGAGTGCCTAATCCTGAGTGAAGCACTATCCTGGTTGTTACAGACTTAGAGTTTATTTTCAGATTATTATACTTATCCATTAACTCCAATATTTTGTGGGCTGTTCCGAGGGCACTGCCGCAGTCCTCAAAGGAATACACTGTACGGTTTTTGTAGTCCTTTATCATTATACCACGGTTTTTCTGAAGCAGCACATCATTCAACCTCTTTATAATATGACTGGCGGATGACTTTGTTGAGCTATCCTCATCAAAGCCAAACTCTGTCACCATTACGGTTACCACACTCACTTCTGTTGCCGTTGCGTTCATCTGTCTGCTCCTGCATCCACTGCGTTAGTTACTAATCATATATTATAATATTACAAATTGTACTCATTAATCCATGATTTTCTTGATAAATCTATAGTATATTAAAGCACTTTGAAATGTTTGAATAAAATAAGATGTACGGTTATACCGAGTTTCTAAACAGAGATGGATTTTGCGGTAAGCCCCAAAAAAAACCAATGGTTAAAAGATCAGATGGTTGCCCTTAATATAAAAGAAGATGACCTACTTGAAAAATTTATAAGGTCCTCGGGAAAAGGCGGCCAAAAGGTCAATAAGTCCTCAACGTGTGTTTACATAAAGCACCTGCCCACAGGCATAGAGGTTAAGTGCATGAAAGACAGAAGCCAGTCGATAAACCGATTTTTGGCCAGACGCACTATTGTTGAAAAGTTGACAAATATGCTAAAAGACCGTTAGAATCAAACATAAGCGCCCATGGCTCAACTGGACAGAGTGTCGGACTACGGATCCGAAGGTTGGGGGTTCGACTCCCTCTGGGCGCGCTTATACTGCCATACGGAAAAAAATGAAAGCCCAGTTACCGGATAAGGAGCCTTAAACTATGTTAAACCGGGTTGTTTCCGAGGATATGTCCAATATATTATCCAGCCTTGACAGTAAGGAAAAACTAAGAGGTTCTAAGGTTTTAATAACTGGTTGTGCAGGGTTTCTTGGATACTATTTTCTTACATTTTTTTCTCAGTTTACCGAGCTTCTTGGAATAGAACAGGTCGTATGTATTGACAATTTTCTGCTTGGCAAACCTCTCTGGTTTGAAAAAACTGTTGGCAAAATTGGCAGCAAACTAAAGAAGGTAACATTCGATATAGCAAAAGATAAATTCAATGAGCTTGGGGAAATTGCAGATGCTGATTTCATAATCCACATGGCCTCAGTAGCCTCTCCGACATTCTACAGAAAATATCCGATTGAAACAGTTGATGCCAATGTGTGGGGATTAAGACAACTGCTTGAATACTACAAAGACAAGCCTATAAAAGGTTTTCTGTATTTTTCCAGTAGCGAAATATACGGTGACCCGTCAGTAGAGCATGTTCCTATTCAGGAGGATTATCGGGGAAACGTAAGCTGTATTGGCCCAAGAGCGTGCTATGACGAGTCAAAAAGATTCAGTGAAACTCTATGTTATCTCTATGCTAAGCAATACAGTATGCCGATAACTATAGTGCGTCCTTTTAATAATTATGGCCCGGGGATGAAGCTTGATGATAAACGTGTCCCGTCTGATTTTGCCAATGCCATAATGAATGGAAGCGATATTGTGTTGTATTCGGATGGCTCTCCAACCAGAACTTTTTGTTATGTTTCTGATGCAGTAACCGGTTATCTGAAAGCACTTTTATACGGGAAATTTGACTATTTCAACATAGGAATTGATAAACCTGAAATATCTGTGCGTGCTCTTGCCGAAATATATGTTGAAAAAGGAAAACTCATAACGGGATATAAAGGAGCCATAAAGTATGAAAAACACCCGGACACCGATTACTTAACCCATAATCCAACCAGAAGGTGTCCACAGATAGAAAAAGCAAAACAATTGTTACACTACACTCCAACAGTAGAGGTGGATGAGGGTGTGGGACGATTTTTGGAATATTTAATAACAGAAAAAAACATACCGTAGTATAATGATACCGATTGGTATAACTGTAATAGGGCTGGGGTTTGTAGGGCTAACTACATCGCTGGGTTTTAGCCATAGGGGGCGCACTGTTTATGGTTTTGATATCAATCAGAAAAAAACAGAGGCTCTCAGGCAGTGTGAAATTCCTTTTTTTGAGCCGGGATTATCTGAGGCACTGAAAGAACATAAGGACAAACTGTTTTTTCTCCCTGAGGCTTTGAGTGAAGCTATTGATAACAGTAAAATAATATTCCTTTGTGTTGGAACACCCTCAGACAAAACAGGGCAGGCTGACCTGTCACAGTTATTAAATGCTATTAATGACATTTTAAAACACATTAAAAAAGGGCAATATAAGGTGATAGCTATAAAATCAACAATACCACCATCCACTACAAATAAAGTCATCAAACCATATATTGAAAGCCTGGGATTTGAAGTTGGTAAAGACATCGGGCTTTCAAATAACCCGGAGTTTCTGAGAGAGGGGACATCGTGGATGGATTTTCTCTGTCCTGACAGAGTGGTCATAGGCACGGATGATGATGAGGTTTTCTCTGTACTCAGTGAATTGTATGAACCTTTTGGCGCTCCGATATATAAGGTTTCATATAACACGGCAGAATTCATCAAATATCTTTCAAACACACTTCTTGCAACCATGATAAGTTTTTCAAATGAAATGTCTATGGTTGCACACACTTATGGAGATATAGACATAAGCAAATCCTTTAAAATTCTGTCCCAGGACAGAAGATGGTTTGGAACTCCTGCCGCTATGACAAGTTATGTGTATCCGGGGTGTGGATTTGGAGGGTACTGTCTGCCTAAAGATACGCTTGCCCTGTATGCCGCAGCAAAAAGCAAAGGCTATGAGGCATCGCTTTTAAAAACCGTGCTACAAATTAACGATAATATAAAACACTTTTTGGTGGACAGGCTTTCTAAGGAAACAGATCCGAAAAGCAGGATTGGAATTTTGGGACTATCCTTTAAGCCCGGTACCACTGATGTAAGGGATACACCTGCTGCCTCCCTTATCGAACACCTTATACGGAAAGGCTACACACAAATCACCGTGTATGATCCTATGGCAATGGAGGAGTTCAGGAAAACGTTTAATCAGAATGTGGAATATGCCGATAACATTGAAGATTTGTTAAGCAAGTGTGATTGCTTTATAATAGTTACGTGGTGGAAAGAGTTTGAGGCTAAAAAGGAGATTTTGCTCCAAAAAAAGGTATATGATTTCAGATACGCAATAGAGTTGTAACAAGAGGAACCGGTAAATGAAACAGCAAAAACACATTGGCAATATATACGAGGTAAAATCCACTGAGCCGTGTTACGACATCCTGTATGTGATTGCCGTAACCGATACAGATGAAAGCGGAGACACAGAGTGTTACGCTATAAAATTTACATCGTCTGAGAGTAAAAATTTAATCGCCCTGCCTCCTGATACATTATCATCAGACACATCCATTGATATAAGGAGAAAGTATCTGATAAAAGAGTCAGACATTGTGAAAAAAATCTGTACTGTCAGCAAAAAGTTTCTCGAAAATGTTCTGAAAGAAATCATATTTAAAGAGGTTGGAAATTACTATGAAGCCATACATAGCAGTCTGAGGACTGAAGAATTCATAGAAAACAAAACGAAAATTAATTATGCCGGCAGAATTTTTAATAAAGACGAGATGGTAAATGTGGTTGATGCAGCACTTGAATTTTATTTGACTGCAAGCCGCTATGACAAAGCGTTTTGTAATAAGCTGTCTGAATTTTTAACTATGGGGCACAATAAACCAAAGCGTGTTTTAACGGCGAATTCCGGCTCCTCTGCCAATTTGCTTGCCATTACGGCTCTTACTTCATACAAACTCGGAAAATTCAGGCTTCATAAAGGTGATGAGGTCATAACTGTTGCAGCCGGCTTTCCTACCACAATAACACCGATAATTCAAAACAATTTGGTTCCAGTCTTTGTAGATATTAAACTTTCGACTTATAATATAGACCCAGAGCTGATAGAAGATGCAATTTCAGAAAAAACCAAGGCTATTTTTATCTCCCATACACTTGGTATTCCATTTGACGTTGAGCAGATTGCCACAATAGCTCAAAAACATGGACTATGGCTTATCGAGGATAACTGTGACGCCATTGGCGCTCAATATACTCTCACAGGGCAGTATAATCTCATAGCGGGTAAAACTTTATCCGGAACTATGAAAACCGGCACGTTTGGACACATCGGGACATCCAGCTTCTATCCGGCGCACCATATCACAATGGGTGAAGGCGGAGCGGTTTACACCTCGGATGATAATTTGTACAGAATTATGCTTTCCCTGAGAGACTGGGGACGGGATTGTTGGTGTGAACCCGGCAGTGACAACACCTGCGGCAGAAGGTTTCAGTGGAATATGGGAGACCTGCCTGACGGATATGACCATAAGTATATATATTCACATCTGGGTTATAACCTTAAGATAACGGAAATGCAGGCAGCTATAGGACTGGCTCAACTTGACAAGCTGCCGGCTTTTGTTAAAAGCAGAAGGGAAAACTGGCTTGCTTTGTATGAGGGGCTAAAAGACCTTGAGGATTCTTTCATTTTGCCCTCATATCCCGAAAACTCTGTGCCCTCACCTTTTGGCTTTGCTCTTACGATAAGAGAAAACTCCGTTCTTAAGCGGAAAGAGCTGACGTCATTTCTTGAGAAGAATTTGATACAAACCAGAACAATCTTTGCCGGAAACATGTTAAAGCAGCCAGCTTTTACAAACGGTGATTTTCAGTACAGGGTTTATGGAGAGCTTAAAAACACTGACATTGTCATGGATAACACCTTTTGGGTCGGAGTATATCCGGGAATTAACAAAGAAATGCTTGATTTTATGATTAGCAAAATAAGACAAATGAACTAAATACAAAGTAGTAGAAAATAAGTTTGCATTTTTGATATGGTTTGTGTTCTAATAGGCTAAATAGTAAGACATATAAGTTAGGCTGTGCTAAGGCAATTTAAGGCTGGGGGGCGGCATCATGCGGAAGAGTATCTTAATCGTTGAGGATGAATACATAATAGCTGCGGATTTAAAGATGACTGTTATGTCGTTAGGTTATGCAGTAGCGGGTATGGCAAATAACGGTCAGGATGCTGTCGCTATAGTTAAAACCACACCCATAGATGTTGTTTTAATGGATATAATGTTGTCAGGTGAACTCAGTGGAATTGATGCGGCAAAGGAAATCTACAGCAATTATGGCATACCTGTGATTTTTGTGACAGCATACACTGGTAATGATATAATAGAGAAGGCTATAGAAACTGAACCCTTTGGTTATCTTATTAAACCATATACAGATAAGGAACTCTATTCGGCTATAGAAATAGCATTAGATAAATATGAAAAGATAAAACAGCTGACAAAAATCAACAAATGGTATGAAAATAATTATACCTCTTATTAGTTTAGCGCGTCTAATACTAAAACTGTATTAACACCGCCAAAGCCGAAGCTATTAGTTAAACCGTAGCGAAATGAGCCTTTTAATTGTGACCTTGTGAGATTAACGTGGCAGTTTTCGTCCTGTTGGTTAACGTTAATTGTAGGCGGCAGAATTCCTTTACTTAAAGCCATTGCGGTAACTGCTGCCTCAAATGCGCCTGAGGCTCCGAGCATATGCCCTGTTATGGATTTATTTGCTGTGACGGGTATTGGCCTTTTACCGAATACTTTGTTAATTGCCATTGCCTCTGCATAATCACCCTCACGGGTGCCGGTTGCATGCACATTTATAAAGTCTATATCATCAGTGGTTATATTAGCATCCTTAATAGCCAGTTCCATAGCCTTAGCCTCCCCATCAGGATTTGGCTTTACAATATGAAAGGCGTCAGAGACATTTCCGTAGCCGATGATTTCAGCATACATATACGCTCTTCGGGCTATAGCCCTTTCGTATGATTCTATGACCATAACGGTAGCTCCCTCAGAAAGTACAAAGCCGTGCCGGGTTTTACCAAATGGCATTGAAGCGTTTGGCAGAGCTGATTTTGAAAGCGCTCCGGATGAGGCATATCCCATAAAACATAACCTGCAAAGCGGCGCCTCTGTGCCTCCTGCTAATGCAATATCTGTATAACCATGGCGTACCAGCCGAAATGCCTCGCCAATAGCCGTTGCCCCGGATGAGCAGGCATTAGAGATACCCAGAGTCTGTCCTGACATTTTAAATCTTTCTGAAATGCAGGATGCTGCCATACTCACAGTTGTTTTTGCCATCAGGTATGGGGATAATTTTTTTGCGCTGCCAGCGTGAAGTTTGCTCAAAGCCTGATCCAAAGTCGTTATCCCGCCACGGCTTGAGCCTATTACAACTCCGCAATTTTCAAGAGATCCATCACTTATGTTGCCGTTTAATCCGGCATCATTAATAGCCATCCCTGCCGAGGCCAAAGCATAATGAATAAAAGGATCAAGACGCAGCATTTCCCTCTCAGTTAAATACGCAGAGGGCGAAAATCCCCGTAGTTTACCCGCTGCATTTACAGTACCTGTAAAATCGTCACGGAAAAAACTTATTCCACTCACTCCGGATAATAAATTCCCCCATGACTCACAAAATGTGCTCCCAATGGGGGTTACCGCCCCAATACCGGTTATAACCACACGTGTCATTGCCTAAAACCTGTGCAGGATATCACATTCAAAATATCGCCTGATTCTACAGTTGGTTGAAAAAGCCGTTTATTACCTGTTCATCATATCCAACCATTACCTTGGCCCCTCCATCCACTACCACTGTTGGAAAGGTTTCTCTTGGATTGTACTTTCTTAATTCTTTTAACAGTTTCTCTCTTGAGTCAGTATCAACCGTGTCCAGTTCAACCAGTATATATTCTAACCCTTTATCGTTTAAGTACGTCTTAGTTTTTTTGCAAGCCTGACATGTGCTTAGTGCAAAGAGAACTATTTTGCTCTTCTGTTCCATAGTAGCATCATCCTTTGAAGTTTTTATTATTAATCTGCGGCAATCAGGCGCACTGCAGCCTCATAGACTTCGCTTAATGCCGTTGTATGCTCTTTTATTGCACCCTTTTTATCAATGCCGTCAAAATAAATTGTTTCATGGACTGGTACGCTTATCGTTCTAAAAAAAGCTTTGGCTGTGGCCTCACCACTTTTGAAACCGATCTCTTTTTTCATGCCTCCGACCATAATCAAAAGCCCTTTCCTGCCAGGAGGCCCGCTCACTATTGGTTGGTTAAGCAGATACTTTTCACACCACAGCGCTTGTGCTCTGTCAATTAAGGCTTTAATCTGAGCCGTCAAACTAAAAAAGAAAATCGGTGAGGCAAGTATAAACCTCTCCGATTCATATATGGCTTTGTAAACGTCCGCCATGTCATCTAATATGACACACTGTCCGGTTTGATCACATCCGCCGCAATTTATGCACGGCGATATGTTCATCTCCGAGGGGCGAAACAGTGTCACAGTGTGTCCTCTGTCCTTTATCGCACGTAATGCCTCATCCAGAAGAATCTCCGTGTTGCCCCCAAATCGTGGACTGCCTAAAAACGCTGTTACTTTCATTTTCTTCTTCTCTTACAGTGTAACCGCTTATAAGTATTAACATTATCCTCGGCAGCTGTAGTTTTTTAAGGGGCGGCAGTTTTTTTCAACTACCACCGCCCCTCAATGGATTTATACATTAACTACTTATCAGCTTAACGCTTCAAACACCTTGCCTACTAAGGCAGCGCCTGGCTTTAGAGTCTTATCTCCCTCTTTTTTCCACTTAGACGGACACGTTTCCGCTCCGTGTTTGGACAGGTATATGTTGGCTTTGAGTTTCCTTAAAAGCTCATCCATGTTCCTGCCAAGATTGTAGAAGTTTATCTCTGAATTTAAAAGCGTACCCTCCGGGCTTATTATGAAGCTGCCCCTGAGATCAAGTCCGTTTTCCTCGTTATAGACGCCAAATAATCTTGATATATTACCGGTTGGGTCAGAACCCATCGGGTATTTAACATTGGCCAGGGATTTTTCGTCTCTTTGCCACGCCAGATGCACAAATTTAGTGTCAGTGCTGACAGTGATAACCTCTGCCCCCTCCTTTTTAAACTCTTCATAAAGGTCGGCAAGCGCCGCAAACTCGGTAGCGCATACAAAAGTGAAATCCGCAGGGTAAAACACTATCACTGTCCACTTACCGGCAGCTTTGAGTTTTTCCAGAGATACCTCGCCAAAATCGCCCTTTGACGGCTCAAATGTCTCCACCGTAAAATCCGGCACAAGCTGTCCTGTTTTTAATCCGCAACACACCGCATCCAATATATCCTCTTGCGTCATAGTTAAACCCTCCTTTTGAAAAATGTTTTTAACCTACTTATCGGCTGAAAGCCAACGGCTTCCTGCCTTTACTATAATTGTTTCACCAAAAGATATTTTTCCCACACATATCATACCAAGTTGCGTTCAGATGCATAACGAGGCGGCGAGAAGCAAGCGACGTTTCCCCTTATAGGGGATTCCCCTTTAGGGGAGACGTTGAGGAGCTTGCGACAAAGCCAACAAAGTTAGGCGATTGAAGGCAGCTTGGTATCAGACCTCTTCAAAAGCCTCCTTCGGTGCATTACACACCGGACAGGTATAGTCATCCGGCTGCTTGTCAAAAGGGGTGCCCTCTTTTTCATCATCATAAATCCAACCGCACACCGTGCATCTGTGCATAAACGTTCCTCCTTTGTTTATTTATACTACTTCATGCAAGCCGAATTAGCTGCACTGTAGTTTTTTTCGTGAAACTCTCTGACTGCTTTGGCAAAAGTACGGCCATATTCGTAACATTTTTCATGTTCTTCATTTTTTAGCCGGTACTGAATCTGTATGCCTGGCTCTATTACAGGAAGTTTCATGCTCTTAAAGGTATCATAGAGCCATTTAACGGCACCGCCTCCCCATCCGTAACTGCCAAAAGCGCCCATTAATCTGTCCGATGGCCTTAATCCCTTAAGGTGCACCATAAACTCCGCCACAGAGGGAAACACCTCGTTATTTAACGTGGGGGAGCCTACCAGACAAGCCCTCGATTTCCAAAACTCCTTAATGGCCACACTCATAGGGGTTGCCCGCAGCTTTATTACCTTACACTGCACTCCCTCATCTATTATTCCGCGCATGATGGGAAGCGTCATGTGCTCAGTGCTGTGCCACATGGTATCATATATTATAGCAATCTGAAGCCTTGCCTTACCCTCTGCCATATCTAAGTACATGTCGAGGACTTTGCCGGGGTCTTTACGCCATATAATTCCGTGGTCGGGAGCTATCATGTCAATATCCAGCCCCATGTCCTTTACTTCAGATATCTTGGATTTTATTAATTTGCCAAAGGGCATTAGAATATTGGCATAGTAGTCAACCACTGAGTCCTCAAGTTCGGTTTGCGAAGCTGAGGCTATAAACTCATCGTCAAACCGCGTTGTAGAGGCAAGGTGCTGGCCAAATGCGTCCTGCGAAATCAGCAGTTTTGCTCCGTCAACGTAAGTCATCATGGAATCAGGCCAGTGTATCATTGGAGTTTCAACAAACCTCAGGGTATATTTACCGGTCTTTAGGGTATCACCGGTTTTGACCTCTTTAATGTTCCATGAGGCAATATCGAAAAACCTGTCCATACCCTGCTTGCCCCTTTTTGTAGTATAAATTGTGGCAGAAGGGGCAAGCTCCATGATTCTGTCCAAAGAGCCGAGGTGATCATTTTCGATGTGGTTAATCACGATATTTTTTATCCTGGACGGATCAACAAGGCTTCTGATGTTTGATACCCCAACCTCTACAAAATCGTGCTTAACAGTGTCAACAAGTGTCAGTTCGTCATCCATAATGAGATAGTTATTATAGGTTGTTCCGCTTGGGGTAACGTAACCGTGAAAATCTCTGACTGCCCAGTCAACGGCACCAGTCCAGAATATGCGGGGCTTTATTTCAATAACATTCATTGTGCAATATCCTCGTGTAGGTTATTTTTACAGAACGCCTCCATTTTATTGTGCGCTCCTTAGAGGTTTTCCGCACTTCATGCAGACAGGGCCATCCTCATCGCTCCACACCTCGTTTTCATAGCTGCAACCAGCACACACGACAGTGTGAGGCACTACAGTTTTTATGCTGCAAGCCGGTTTTTCCTTAAACCGAGACTCTGTCATTGGCCTTTCTCCATCCCTGTTGCCTTAGTTTTTCCATTCTGCTGTTAGCCCAGGTTTTCATCTCAGAGAGGTATTTTTTGGGGTCAACTTTGGCAAGAGCCAGAATCTGCTCCCGCTCTTTAATGCTGTCTATATGGTCTCCCGGATACACTCCGCGCCATGAGCAGTAGTCCTCGTCAAAAATCAGCTCCGGAGATAGATTTCTCTTATGTTCTGTGGGCATGCCGGCAGCAAGCAAAGATGCCACCTCCATTTCATACTCAAGTATCCAGCCATTGTCTCTGACCATAGTGGCAGGATTAAAGTCAACGCCTTTTGAGCACTTAGGGCAATAAACGGCAAGCAGTGTCTCAGGGGGCAGGATTTCATTTTTAAGAGTTATACTAACCTCCTCTGAGCCGCAGTTACATTTAAATGAGTGGTCCATACACATGTTATTTCCCTCCCTTATTACTCTTGTTTTTTCATTGTGCCCTTATCGCCGCAGGCTGGGCATTTTTGTGGCTTACATTTGCCGTCTTTTTCGGCACCGCATTTTTCGCATTTAAACACCGCCATTTTTCAGAAGTCCCTCCTTTTTATTATTCTAACTGTTAAGTATCCGCTGCATTGTCTTTACACTGAGGGCAAAGACCATAAAACTCTATCCGATTACCGAAGATTTTAAATCCTAACCGTTCGTCCTCCGGTATTTCAAGCTCATAATCTCTTTCTAAGTCGGCAATCTTTTTGCAGCTTGTGCAAAACAGATGGTGATGAGGGGCCGTGACCGTGTCATAGCGTTTTCTGTTTGGGTCTATTATCAGTACCATCAGAGAACCCTGGCGCTCAAGAGTTTCAAGGGTGTTATAAACCGTAGCAAAAGACATAGTAGGAAACTTCCGTGAAACGTATTTAAAAATCTCCTCAGCCGACGGATGCTGCCTGTTTTCTTTCAGATAATCCAGAATCGCCATCCGCTGAGGCGTCAGCTTTAATCCTGCTTGTCTGTACTTAGCAATGCTCATCATTGTAATTGTTATATTCCCCCTGCGAAATACTAATATGTAATGATTACAAGATAGTAAATATTATCACATTAGAATTGTTTTGTCAAGAGAATTTTTTTGTATATTGTTGTATTGATTGTGCTGGTTATTGCCTGGTAGAATACCTATAAAAAAACAACAGAATTGTTGCTGTATTCAAAATTCAAAAAGATGGGTGGGGGGTAGCATGTTCATAGATAAGGACTGTTGGCAGGTTGTTGGGGAAAATATGCCTGTTATATAACTAAAACTAGTTAAGAGCAAGTGGTTACCAGCCGTTGGAGGGTGGTTATTGCTTGCTGTCATTGCGTGGTTATTAGAACGAAATAACCGAATTTGTGCTAAAATTATATTATGAAGGTATATGATCCTGTTCTTGCGCGATTTCGTGCGGCGCTTGATGAAATTTACGGCGACCGTATTGACCGTGTAGTGTTGTTCGGTTCGCGAGCCCGCGGCGATGGGCGGGAGGATTCTGATTATGACATTGCCGTGTTTCTGAAATCACTTTCCGACAGGTGGGCTGAGCTGGATAAGTTGGCAGTGCTTCGTGTCAGTTTCATTGATGACACGGGTGCTTTTTTTGATGCATGGCCCTATTCAGCCACTGATTATCAAAAGCGCTCGCCTCTCATGCACGAGATCAGAGAGGATGGGCTTGACCTGTGACGCCGGAGGCAGAGCGCTTTCTCGAAAAAGCCCGGCAGCTTCTTGTGCGTGCCGACACAATGCTCAACGTTGGACTCAACGATGATGCCGGGCGTACTGCTTATCTTGCCGGATTTCATGCAGCTCAGGCTTTTATCTTTGAGCGTTTGGGAAAGACATTCAAAACTCATAAAGGTGTTCAAATGGAGTTTTTACGTCTGACCAAAGATTATCCGCATGTTCCGGCTGAACTTCGGATTTTTTTGTCTCAGGCTTACAATCTTAAGGCCATAGCCGATTATGAAACCGGTCCCAGCTCCGGGATTTCTTTGGAACGTGCGTCAGCAGCCGTTGAAACCGGTAAGCAGTTTGTGGCGCACATTACCGTTTTGATAATAAATATTCCCCTCATATAACACCACAATTTAACCCCTATATTATGATTGTACACACAGCAATTGCAAGACATGCGATCTTGTGACTTAAGCGTACAGTGACTTTAGTTATTGTTGAGAGGTATTTAGACGTGTTTAAATGTCTTATCATTTCATGGCAGCGTGTATAAAGATTTTGTTGGGACAAAAGGGTTCTGCATTGCGGGCTCTTGTAACGTCCATTTTTTTATTTTATATAAAAAAGGAGGTTGACGTACTAAAAGATTGTGGAATTTTAAAGAGTATCATTTTAACAAATGTCTCCATTTGGTAGTGCTGACACTATGAGCTTTACACTACAGTTATTTTCAAACCGCTACAAGGAGACATCAGGACAGGAATTGGGAGGGTAAAAAATGGTAAAAAATGCCGTAATAGTGAGTAAGCTGCTTGTGTTTTTGCCGGTTTTTCTAAGTACAGGATTAATATCAGTCTGGCTAAGTGTTAATCAAGCCAGTGCTGCCGACGATGCTGTCCATGGTAAAAAGGTGTTTGAAAGCCGCTGTGTAATTTGCCATGGTCCCAAAGGTGACGGCAAAGGATTAATGGACGTTGTGCACCGTAACGAAAAGAAGGGTATGGTGTGGACTGTGTTTCCACGGGATTTCACGTCGGGAGTGTTTAAGTTCAGGACAACTCCGACCGGTTGTCTGCCCACAGATGCAGACCTTGCCAGAGTGATAACCGGCGGCATACCCAGAGCGTATATGCCATCGAGTGCTGATTTATCCAGGGAGGACGTAAAGGGTGTCATTGCGTATATAAAGACTTTTTCCAAGCGTTGGCAAGAGGAACAGGCTTGCAGCAGTATCACTATAAAGAAACCTGCCTTTGTCGGCACACCTGAGTCGGTGGCAAAGGGTGAGAAAATATGGGAAAACATGAAATGCTGGGAATGCCACGGCAAAGAGGGCAAAGGAGACGGTACGAAGGCGGACAGTTTAAAGGACGACTGGGGCGACAAAGTGCTGCCATTTGACTTTACATCTGGTGCTACAAAGATGGGTTTTGCTCCGGAAAACGTTTATGCCGCTTACACCACAGGGCTTGACGGCACAGGTATGCCCTCGTATGCAGATTCTATAAAAGAAGAGGACAGATGGCATTTGGTTTCCTATACATTAAAACTAATGGGAAGGCTTTAGCAGAAAAGAGGAGGTAGAGATATGTCTTTTGATAGAAGAAGCTTTCTTAAGTATTTGGGAGTGGCAGGCGCAAGCGTTGGTGCAGGCATCGTTGCTCTTGAAAACATAACGAAAGATAGTGTCCAAAATACACTTTTAAGTACAACTGAGGCACATGCTGAGACTAAAAATGTAGGCACTCAGAGTAATGAGGTAAAACCCGGTGAGTTGGATTCATACTATGGTTTCTGGAGCGGCGGCCATTCCGGCGAGGTTAGAATCCTTGGTCTGCCCTCAATGAGAGAACTAAAAAGAATACCCGTGTTTAATGTAGATGTAGGCTCAGGCTATGGTATAACCAACGAAAGTAAGGCACTCCTGCGCGGACGGTTCTGCGGAGATACCCACCATGTCCACGGGACATATAAAGATGGCACATACGTTGCCAAGTATCTCTTTGTGAACGACAAACTCAACAACCGTGTGGCACGTATCAGGATGGACTACATGGAGGTGGATAAGATTGTGGATGTTCCCAATATTCAGGGAATGCACGGTCTTTTCACACAGAGGGCTCCAAAAACCGAGTGGGTGGTGTGTAACGGCGAGTTTCAGGTGCCGGTGCCTAACGCTTCATCCACTGACCCCAATAACTACTACGGTATTCATGCAATAATAGACGCTGAGAAAATGGAGGTCGTATGCCAGATTATGACAGAGGAAAACATGGATTTGGCAGCCACCGACTATGCCGGAAAGTACTCACTGGCTACATCCTATAACGTGGAAAGAGGCGTTACAATCTCTGAAATGCTCTCTGCCGACAATGACGCTCTTTTAGTCTTTAACTGGGACAGAATCCGTAAAGCACTGAGTGCCGGCAAGTACAAGACTATTAACGGAGTGAAGGTAATAGACGGCAGAAGGGGCAAGTCCGACATAGTGCTACGCATTCCGATTCCTAAGAATCCTCACGGCGTAAATGTCACCCCTGACGGTAAGTATGCCATATGCTCTGGAAAAGTATCGCCCACGTGTTCGGTTATAGACATAGCTAAGCTGGATGATGCGTTTAACGGTAAAATCAAACCGGAGGAGTGTGTCGTTGCTCAGCCCTACATTGGGCTTGGGCCGCTTCACACCACATTTGACGGCAGAGGGAATGCCATCACCTCCGTGTTTATAGACAGCACAAACGTCAAGTGGAACATCCAGAAGGCAATTGAGGCAGAGAAGAAGGGCGCTGAGGAAAAAAAGAAAAACGCACACATCGTTGACGTCCTTGACGTGCACTACCAGGTGGGACACATAGAGGCCTCGATGGCTGAAACAAAAGAGGCTGACGGTAAATGGCTCGTGTCTTTGAATAAGTTTTCAAAAGACAGATTCCTAAACGTAGGGCCTGCTAAAAACGAGTGTGAACAGCTTGTTGATATATCAGGTGAAAAGCTGAGACTTGTCCATGACTCTTCAGCCTACATAGAGCCCCATGACTGTATAATCGTAAGAAGAGACATAGTGGAAAAAGCCGTAAAAGACAGATACAACATGTCTGAGCATCCGCTTGCTGTAACAAAAAGCGGTGTGGAAAGAAAAGGAAACAAGGTCACTGTAAAGGTTACGGCAAATGCGCCTGTGTATGGTCTGCAGGAGGTTAAACTCAAAAAGGGTGACGAGGTGACAGTCATTGTTACAAACAATGACGAAATTGCCGACCTTGGACATGGGTTTGCACTGTCTGACCACAACATCAACTTTAGCGTGGCTCCGTTTCAGACCAAATCAGTAACATTTAAAGCTGATAAGCCGGGCGTCTATTGGGCATACTGTACGAATTTCTGCCATGCACTTCACCTTGAGATGAGAATGAGGTTTATAATTACTTAGAAACATATAACCTATAACAAGAGTAATCTCAGGCGGCATATACCGCCTGAGATTATAAATAAAGGGGTTTAACAGTGAAAGTCAAACAAGTTAGAAAAAAAGCGGCAGCAATGGCAGTGTTTATAATGGTTTTTTCATATTCGGTGGCGTATCCAGGGAGTTGGTCATATTTAGAGCACAGGTATGAATCTAAGCCCGGCGATGTATTAAAGGCAGATAGATTTGTACAAAAAGACCGCTACCTTGAAGGATTTTTGAGCGGTAAACTTGTGGGTTATGTGATTAACTCAAAGGACTGGGCTTCTAACCACGTTGGGTACTCCGGCAAGCACATTGAAACCCTGGTAGGAATGGATACGGCGGGAAATCTGACTGGTGTTAAGGTGCTTTATCACTCTGAGCCTATAGTGCTGATAGGGCTGAAAGAGGATAACTTAAATAATTTTATAGCCCAGTATGCCGGTAAGAGCGTTATAAAGGGCTTATCTCTTGGCAACGATATAAAGATGGATGCGCTAACCGGAGCCACCGTTACCGCTGAGGTAGAAAACGCAATAATATTGGAATCGGCAAAGAAGGTTGCCGCGGCAGCCGGTTTGATTAAATATAGTGACAAAAAAGGTAAGAAGATTAGCCAAAAATTTGAGGCTATGGGCTTTAGTGAGCTTGTGGCATCAGGCGGCGTTAAAAACCTTATCATAACCTCTAAGGATATGGGTATTGAGAGTAAAGAAGCGTATCTGGATTTATATTTCGGAGTCGTGTCGGCCCCCACAATTGGTAAAAATATACTGGGTGAGAAGACGTTTAATGAGGTAATGTCAACGTTAAAGGAGGGTGAGACACCCATATTTATAGTGTCCCGTGGACAGGGATCGTTTAAGGGCTCCGGTTTTGTACGTGGTGGAGTGTTTGAGAGATTCAGCATAGAGCAAGGAAGCAGAACCTATGTGTTTACCGACAAGGATTATAGTATTCTTACTGAGCTATCGGCCAAAGGAGCTCCGGCCATTAAAGAGGGCGGAGTGTTTATCATAAGAGCCAAAGATTTTGACCCAACCGTTCCTTTTAAACTTAAACTCATGGTGTCTTTAAGAGAGGGAGCAACAAAGAAGTTCCATGCAACAGCGGCAGATTATGCCCTTGCCGACAGGTTCACAGAGTAACGGATGGAAACCGCATTGTGGAAAATCATATGGACTCAAAAGATAGTGCACATCGTTCTTTTTGCTGCCTTGATTGTTGCCATAGCTGTGGTGTTTCTTTTTAGAGACCGTTTGTCAAAGCGGCCATTAGTTTTTAAGGTAATCCGCTACGGCATTTTAGTGGTTTCTTTTTTCTATGCAGGGTTGTATTTAAAAGCCCAGCCAACCACCACAAACATTGCCATAGCTATAAGTGCCGCTAAAGACGGCAATTTCCCTATGGAATTGTTTCTTATGGAGCCGTTTATTTTTCTGTCTTTTGCCTTTATTGCTATAAGTGCGGTTATATGGGGCAGGGGGGCTTATTGCGGATGGTTGTGCCCTTACGGTGCGATGCTTGAGTTATTAAACTCAATTGCCGGTAAGATAAAATCTCCATGGATAAATCTCAGAGTTCCTCAGGGGGCACACAGAGTATTGTTGAAACTAAAATACATAGCCCTTGCCGCAATTGTTGGCCTTGCATGGTATAACTTCATGCTTTCGGAGTTTTTGACGGAGGTTGAGCCATTTAAAACCTTTGTGCTAAAACTTAACAGGCAATGGTATTTTGTAGCGTACTTTATTGTGCTGACACTTCTGTCGGTGGTTGTTTACCGTGCCTTTTGCCGCTTCCTCTGTCCTTTGGGGGCAGCAATATCAATTCCTTCAATTTTAAAAAACTTTCTGCCTATGAGCACACTTAAAAGAAGAGCGCTCTGCGCCAGTTGCAAAGTATGCGCCAAATCCTGTAACAGCGCTGCAATCAGTACTACTGGCGACATTAATTACGCCGAGTGTATGCAGTGCCTTGACTGCCAGATGATTTACCATGACACACACAGATGTACAGGGCTATTAGGCAAAAACAAGTGAATAGTTGCCGTTTGATTTCATTGTTTTTTGCCATTTTTATGGTATCAGCAACAACCGGAGCTGCAGCCGTATTAAAAGTCGGCGATGGCGGCGTTAAGACTATTAATGAGGCTCTCAGTAAGGCAAAACCCGGCGACACGATAGAGGTTGTTGGCGGCACGTATTCTGAGACTCTTAAATTAAATAAAAAAATACACATTAAAGGAATCAACAATCCCGTTATAACCTCAAAAGGCGGCTATGTTATTGATATAACAAGTTCCGGCGTAACAGTCGAGGGCTTTACTATAAAATACGAGGGGAAACACGCTGCAGACGATGTCGCAATTCTTGTCCACAATGGATCGCAAGGGGTACTGATAAAAAAGAATGTTTTAAAAAACGTTATGTTTGGGATAAAGGTTGTAGAGAGTCTGGATACCGCTATTGTTGACAATACGGTAGAGGGCATAGAGGATAAAGATGAGAACACAAGGGGAACGTGTATAACTGCAGTTGGCACCCTAAACCTTGAGGTTAGCGGCAATAAGATTACAAGCTGCCGGGATGGCATCTATATGGAGGTCTCCCACTACGCAACAGTGACAGATAACGAGGTAACAAATTCCCGTTATGCAATACACACGATGTGGGTTGATTCGGGTAACTTCTGCGACAATATTGTAATTGACAATCTTGTAGGGATGGCCATCATGTACACCAAACACACCGTTGCAAACAGAAACATCGCCGTTGGAAATAAAACACACGGGCTTTTAATAAATCAAACTATAAGAAGTGAAATAAATGAAAATATATCTATCGGCAACACAAAGGGAATCTTTCTGTATAATTCCATAGAAAATGAGGTTAAATCTAATCTCGTAATGAACAACAACATTGGGATTCACAGCTGGGGGGGCTCTGAGGAAAACAAGATAACAGGCAATTCGCTGATTGATAACGAGGTGCAGGTAAAGTATGTGGCGGCTAAAGATCAGGAGTGGAACGGAAACTACTGGAGCGACTATCTGGGCTGGGACATGACCGGAAAGGGTAGTGGGGATATGCCCTATGAGTCAAACACGGTGGTCGACCATATTTTCTGGCGTTACCCTCTGGCTAAGCTTCTCTACAGCAGCCCGGCAATTCATGTTTTAAAAATAATAGAAAAACAGTTCCCTATACTGAAAGTCCCCAAGGTGACAGACAGAACTCCCTCTATGGCGCCTCTTCATAAAAACTGGAGGCTGCTTAAGGCTAAATACGCAAACTACCAGCCAGCCCGTTATCATGTGGACATACAGAAACTCTCCAACACAGGAGGCATCTATTGAAAATTACCTTTAATGAAGTGACAAAACGTTACGGAGACGTTGTTGCTCTTGAGAAAGTGACTCTTGAGATAGCGCATGGCGAGACGTTTGGACTTGTGGGGCCAAATGGCTCCGGTAAGTCAACTCTGATGAGGCTGCTGCTTGGCATAATTAAGCCAACTGAGGGCAGTGTGCTTTTTGACGGTGTATCGTTGGATGAAAAAGGCTGGATAGAGATAAGACGGCAGATTGGGTATATGCCTGAGCGGGTGTCGTTTTATGACAACCTGACGGGGTTTGAGACACTGCAGCACTTTGCCCGGATAAAGGGCGGAGGCGTCAGTAACATTAAAGACGTGCTCGGAAAGATTCTCGCCGATGAGGCACTTAGAAGAAGGGTTGGAGGGTATTCAAAGGGGATGAGGCAGCGGATTAACCTTGCTCAGGCACTTCTTAATAATCCCGCTCTGCTTGTGCTGGATGAGCCAACGTCGGGGCTTGACCCTGTGGGTGTGCGGGAACTTTACGGGATACTGGATGAGTTAAAGAGTGTCAGGAATATGACCATAGTGCTGTCTTCTCATATTCTGGCTGAGATAGAGGAAAAAGTGCAGAGAGTGGGAATTATGAAAGAGGGAAATATTAAAGCAACAGGCTCACTTGAGGAGCTTTATCGAGGGTTTAATCTTCCCCTTAGGTTGGTTGTGATGCTCAGGGAGGATGGTGACAAGCGGATTGTGGAACTTCTGAAGGCAGAGGGTTTGGACAATATTGCTGTCAAAGACGGCTCCCTTGTTACAGACTTACCGAGGGATAAAAAAATGAGAGTACTTAGCTGCATCTTAGAGCATAAGGATTCGTTTTCAGATTTCACGGTGCGGGAGCCAAGTCTTGAGGAGGTGTTCTTTGGTATTCACTGATGCGCTTAGAGCGATGGCTGTTAAGGAGTTATCGGATAAACTAAAAAGCAAATGGGTCATTGTAATTACGATTGTGTTTGCGGTTTTTACTTTGATAATCGCCTATTTTGGCTCAGTATCTTCAGGGGTGGTATCTTTTACAAACATGAGTGCCACCATAGCAAGTCTGACAAGCCTTGCAGTTTATTTTATTCCGATTCTTGCTCTAACCCTTGGAGGAGGAATCATTGCCGATGAAAGAGACAGACAAACGCTTGATTTATATTTAGCGTCGCCAATTTCTGTGTTTGAATTTTTAGCAGGGAAATTTATAGGGCTTGCCGCCTCACTGACTATTCCAATCATTGCCGGGTTTTGTCTTCCGGGATTTGTGCTTATCTTTAAGGCAGGCTCAGGGTCACTTGCCGGATTTTTGATGTTTGTTGTTAATTCCATTTTTTTAGGAATCATGTTTTTAAGCATTTCCTTTCTGGTATCCGTACTCATAGTGGAAAGAAGCAAGTCTATAGCGTTTACGGTGTTTTTGTGGCTTTTGTTTACAATCCTTTATGATTTGGCTCTGGTAGGGGTGCTGATTATCACAAAAGGGGTGCTTAGCCCTAAAATATTTTCTCTCCTTCTGATGCTTAACCCTGTGGATGTCTATAGGATACTTAATTTTATCACAATAGGGCAGTTTTCGGTAATTTTAGGGCTTGCCTCTGTGGAGCTTCCCGGCTTTATGAACAGGTATGTCCTGTGGGTGGTTAATCTGTTTTGGATTGTTTCTCCGCTTTTGATTAGCTACTTTGTGTTTAAAAGAAAATATCTAAAATAAAATGTATCGGAGGATTACTAAAATGCGTTTAAAAACATGGGGTTTCTTAACGGTTTTTGTGTTTATAGTGTTAGGCGGGAGTGCTTACGGCTACGACACTGTTGATGTTAAAAACGGTGCTACAATTAAAGGGGTCATTAAAAACAGTGGTGCAGTCCCCGCCGATGAGGTCATCAATGTGACAGAGGATCAATCAGTCTGTGGTAAAACAATCAATGCCGGCAAATATTTGATTTCTGATTCAAAGGTAAAAAATGTTGTTGTATTTGTCACAGATGTTAAAAAAGGAATGGCGCTGCCTAAAAAAAATGTGGAAATTACGATAGATAAATGCAGGGTGCTGCCGCATGTTTCTTTGGGCTTTACGGGCAGCGAATATGTAATTAAAAATAATGATCCAATTTTACACACTGTTCAGCTAAAACTTGGGCTTGACTACCAAAAGGAGATCTCAAAGCGGCCACTTGAGGACGGTTCCACTATCTTAAATCTTGCCTTTCCCACACAGGGGATGGAACTTAGAAAACCAATACGGGATTTCCACAGATTTACTAAAGACACAGGCTACATTCGCG
Source organism: Nitrospirota bacterium (assembly GCA_015233895.1). Classification (NCBI taxonomy): domain Bacteria; kingdom Pseudomonadati; phylum Nitrospirota; species Nitrospirota bacterium. The sequence continues at coordinate 75,011 of JADFXG010000005.1, forward strand.
TTAAGTCAAACGCCCATCCGTGGCTAAGAGGCATTGTGTTTGTCTTTGATCACCCGTACGCCGCAGTTTCTAACGAAAAAGGAGAGTATGAGATAACAGGGCTTATGTCCGGCAAATACACTCTGAGGTTTTGGCATGAGGGATTTGGCGAGGTGGAAAAAACAGTCGTTGTATCAGAAGGGGAAACCAAAACCCTTGATGTTGACTTAAGCAACAAATCTGACACCAGGTAAAGAACGTTTGGCATAACACAGTAACGATTCTAAAGTTACTTTAGTTACTGAAAGAACTGTAACAGATAAAGGATAATTCATTGGAATAAAACATATTTGGCAGAATCTTGATTTTCAAGATAATTGAAAAACTTTAAAGCGGTTTAAGTGGAGGTAAAGTAGATGAAGAAGTTAGTTGCTCTGATGTGTATGGTTATGTTTCTTTGTGTGAGTGCTGTGGCGTTTGCAGCCGATAAGTATGAGGTGGTGGATGTAAAAGATGGTGGGAGTATAAAGGGAATAGTGAAAACCTCAGGTGCGCCTGCTGATCCGGTTCTTGACATCAATAAGGACACAGAGTACTGCGGTAAGTCTCACCCTGCCGGAATGTATGTGGTAGGAGCCGGCGGTGGAGTAAAGAACGTTATCGTAGCAGTAGAGGATATAACCAAGGGTAAGGCCGCACCAAAAACAGACACGGTTATAGATAACCACAAGTGTGCCTTTGAGCCGTTGGTAAGCATTGCTTACATGGGGCAGAAGTATATCATGAAAAACAGCGACCCGATATTTCACAACACATCAATTGGTTTAATACTGGCACCGGGCAAAAAAAGAACCGTGTATAATTTAGCTCTTCCCAACAAAGACCAGACAATAGAAAAACCCGTAAAAGTAGCCGGACTTGAGAGTGTCTCCTGTGATGCCCACTCATGGATGCGTGCATTTGTTTATGCAACTCCAAACCCTTATGCAGCAATCACAGACGACAAGGGCTCCTTCGAGATAAAAGATATTCCTGCCGGCAAGTACAAAGTGAAGTTTTGGCATGAGGGCTTTGGCGAGGCGGTAGTGGATGTAGAGGTAAAGGCTGGCGCAACAGCTACACTTGACCACACATTTGCTAAGAAATAGATTTGGTATGAAACAGGTTCATCGCTGAGATGTGATGAACCTGTTGGTTTTTTAATATAAACTACATAGGGAGATTAATATGGCAGACGTTAGCCCATCTAAAAGCCTGATAAAAGGGGTTATAAAGTTAACCTTGTTTTTGGGCGTTGGTTTTGCTGTGCTTTTTATCCTAAACAAAGTTTTGTCAGCGCCTACGGAGGATGGTTACAGGTTTTTCCCTGTAATCGGGAGCCGCGTGTGGGTTTGGATAATAGCGCAGCTTCACCTTAATTTTGCCGCTTTTGTCCTGGGGGTTCCGATTTTTGCCGTTTCAATGGAGTTTATGAGCTGGAGGCGTAATGATGAGAGGCTTGACAGGATTGCCTACGATTTTACTAAACTCTTTACTTTGGCTTATACGCTTACGGCGGCTGTTGGAACGATACTAATGATAAGTTTACCAGTATTGTATCCAAAGTTTATAGACCATTTGATGAAAATCCTTGGGCCCACATGGTGGGTCTATGTGTTGGTGATGTACATTGAAACGCTTGTCTGCTACTACTACTTCTATTCATGGAAGCAGATGAAGGGCAGTAAAAAGGGAACGCATGTAGCCATTGGCGGTCTTCTTAATATCATGGGCATAACCATGCTTCTGATAACCAGCTCATGGGTTGGGTATATGACAACTCCCAATCCGCACGGAGTAAGTGAAACAGGCGAGCTAATTAACAGATGGCAAGCCATTAAGTCATACATGTGGATACCTCTTTCACTTCACAGGCTTTTTGCTAACGTGGTTTTTGGCGCAGGTATTGCCGCAGCTTATGCAGCTTACAGGTTTATAACCGCTGAGACTGACGAACAGCGCGCCTACTACGACTGGATGGGTTACACATCAGCTATGATTTCTATCGGGTTTTCACTGATTCTGCCCGGAATCGGATATCTGCTTGGTGTGGAAATTTACTCTTTTAACGAACAGATGGGAATTCAGCTTATGGGCGGGTTTTTTGCATGGCTCTGGGTTATGCAGGCAATTCTTATCGGAGCTATTCTTATGTTTGTTAACTATTACCTGTGGATTTCCCTGAATAAGATGCCAGGGGGCGAAAGGTATTTTAAATACGTTAAATATCTGTTTATCGTAAACCTGCTGGGGTATGCCGTGTGGCTTACTCCGCACAGCATAGCGCTTAGCCTTGAGGAGGCAAGACGGATGGGAGCGTATCACCCTGTGTTGGGAAGTCTTGGCGTTATGGCCTCTAAAAACACTGCCGTTGTTGTGTCATATATGGCCACATTTTTAAGTTTTACCATATTTAAAATAAGTAACAAAGAGCCGATAGTGAGCTGGGCTAAGCTTGGGCATACCATCAGAGCTGCCGTAATAGTGCTTTCTACTGCCGCTGCCATCGCCATAGGTATTTACAGTTATATGGTGACATCTGCGGTGAGAGTGAAAGTGCTGTCTCCGATTCAGTTTGGGATATTTTTCCTCTCAATTATAATTCTCTTTGTGCTTGACACTATGATGTACAAAGGGGCGATAGTTATAGGGGAGCCCAGATGGGGCAAAATGCCGGAGCGGTCGCAGTACGCACTCATAGGGATAACGGTGACATTTACGTGGCTCATGGCAATGATGGGCTATATGAGAAGCGGCGGACGGCAGTTTTGGCACGTGTATGGAATCGTTAAAGACACAAGTCCGGATGCTTACTTACCGACTCATGGTTATGCAGCGGTTGTTTCCTCCATTGTTACGGTGATATTCTTTGCGCTGATAGGGCTTTTGTTTTGGAGCATTATGAAACTTGAAAAGGTAGCGGACAAGGGAGGGGCTCAAACATGAAAGGCGGTGTGTTGAAGTTATTGACAGTAGTGGTAGGGCTTAACATATTCTTTGCCTACATAGGACTATATTTCCTCCCTCAGTCTGAGTCACGCCCTCCTAAGGAGACAAAGATAGAAAAGGGGATTTCTCAGGACGATCTGATAGCAGTCGGTGAACAGATAGTCTTTAGCAAAGGACAGTGTATGGTGTGCCATCCGGTTAAAACAGAGGTTGGGATGCGGGCCCCTGCAATATCAACAATCGGTGTTGAGATGGAAAAAAGCGCTAAAGAGAGAAATATGAAATTTGAGTCCTACGTCTTTGAAGCGCTGGTTAATCCCTCAGCATACATTCAAAAGGGATTTGAAAACATGATGCCTCCCATCCACAAGCCTCCAACATCGCTTAACGATGGAGAGTTGATAGCGGTTGCTGCATATTTACAAAGCAGAGGCGCAAAGGTATCTGTCTCCTATCCTGAGTCAGTCCCTGTGTTGAAAGAACAAATAGATATAGAAGCCAAAAAAGGAGGTAAATAATAGGAATGATGAAAATATATCCTATAATTGCTGCCATTGGGCTTTTAATAACAGTGGTTTCAGTCTTAAAGAAATCCCCCTTTTTTAATTTCCTTGGTTTGCTTACACTGATATACGGACTTTTGAAAAGCGTGGGACTTATTACAGCTCCCTTCCCGGCTCAGGTTATGACAATGTACATGGCTATGTCGGTGTTTTCGCTGTTTATTTACTTTTCGATTCAGGAGTCAACATTTGAAGCTTTACTTGAACCGGTAAGAGCGGTCTTAGCCGATGACAACAAACGGATTTTAAGAGTGCTGATAGTGTTTATAGCCTTGCCGCTGTTTGCCGGGTATTTGACTTTTGATAAGGTAAAACCTAACTATGAACCGCCCGTATCGGCAAGAATAGTGCATCCTGAGCCGGTTTCCTCAATTGAATTCAGAGGAAAACCAATTACCATCATTGGGCTTGAAAATCCTCTCAGAAAAGATGCGGCCAACATGGCTGGCAATCTTGAGGCTGGAAAGAAAATCTACTATCAGAATTGTTTTTATTGCCACGGAGACGACCTTGACGGCAGAGGGCATCTGGCGCTGGGCTTTAATCCGGTTCCGCCCCCGTTTCGGGGAACTGACACTATAGCACAGTTACCGGAGTCCTTTGTCTTTTGGCGTATAGCTAAGGGCTGGAGAGGGCTGCCTGCAGGTAGCACTCCATGGAATTCTGCTATGCCGTCTTTTGAGGATTTACTGACAGAGGATGAAATCTGGAAAGTGACACTGTTTATCTATGAAGCCACGGGCAATAAGCCGAGAAGTTAACTAACACAGAAGGAGTGGGAAAATGAAGAAAATTCTTTTAACGATACTACTGACTGTGGTTTTATGCTCGGCGTGGTATTTATCAGCAAGCGCTGAGGACAGTCAGGGCAAGAAACTCTATAACGGGTGGTGCGCACAGTGCCACGGTTATGACGGCGATGCCAAGTCCTACACGGATAAGTTTTCTGTACCAAAACCCAGGGATTTCACCATGGGTACATATAAATTCAGATCAACACCGTCTGGGGATCCACCAACTGATGCAGATATTACAAAGATTGTCAGAAATGGTAACCCTGGCACATCGATGCCTCCCTGGACTAGATTTACCGATGATGAGGTAAAGGCGATTGTTGCTCACGTTAAGACGTTTGCTCCGGACATATTTAAAGATGCCGGTAAGCCCATAACCATAGGAACGCCTCCAAAGGCCAGTGCTGCGCTAATAGCAAAGGGCAAGGAGCTCTTTAACAAGGCCAAGTGTGTGGAGTGCCACGGCAAGGCCGGGCGTGGTAACGGAGAGAAGGGCTGGCAGGAAAACTTTAAAAACGACTGGGGAGACCCTATAACCCCTGCCAATTACACTCATCCGTGGGAGTTAAGAAACGGCTCAACCGTTGAAGATATTTACAGGACAATATCGGTAGGATTGGGCGGAACCCCTATGACCTCTTATATGGATTCACTTAAGGATGAGGACAGGTGGGCCCTGGCTGTGTTTATAAAGTCGCTGCAGGAGCAGAGAAAACTGGGAGTTGCCATAAAGATCAAAAAAACTGCTGCAATTCCTGCAAAAGTGGATGATCCGGCGTGGGATGGCACAGAGTATATGGATTTGCCTATGGGCGGGCAGCTCATGTTTGAGCCACGTGATTTTACGCCTCTTATCACTAACGTCAGAGTCAGAGGATTGTATTCGGATAAGGAATTTGCAATTATGGTGGAGTGGAGTGACAAAAGGCCCAACACCGGTGCTGATGGTAAGCCTGCTGACGGTGTGTGGATTCAATTTCCGGAAAAAGTAACAGAGGAGGCGGAAAAGCCCTATTTCTTCATGGGTGATAAAAAGCATCCCGTGCATCTCTGGAACTGGAAAGCCTCTGATACTGGTAAGGTGACAGAACAGATAGCTAAGGGATATGACAATGTAGCGGATTTACCAAAACAGGACGTAACTGTAATAGCAGGTTATAACGACGGCCTGTACAGGGTGGTCTATAAAAGAGCACTGAAAACAAGCACTAAGGATGATTTCGAAGTACTGCCTGGCAAGTTTGTACCGTTTTCAATAGCGGCATTTGACGGACAAAATGGCGAAAGCGGCATAAAGGGCGCTGTGTCAGCATGGTATTACCTGATGCTTGAGCCAGCAACACCACTAAGAGTATATGTGTTTCCACCTCTTGTAGCGCTCTGCGTGTTTGTTGGCGGGTTGTCGCTTAGCAGGAGTTTAAGGTCTAAAAAATAGTGAAGGGTTTAACATTAAATAGTTGGTTGTTAACCGTGTCACTGTTGTTTATAGTTGGTTGTTCCAAAGGGGAGGATACTAAAAAATATCCTCCCCTTCCATTAGACAAAAACAGTGTGTGCAGTGTCTGTGCAATGCCACTTTTGGAATTTCCCGGCCCCAAGGCACAAATAATTTACACAGACGGCCGACATGACTTCTTTTGTGGCACACTGGATCTGTTTACATTTTATCTGCAGCCTGACAGCCCCAAAAACATTGCTGCCATCTACGTAAACGATATGGGGAAAGAGGACTGGAGCAATCCAACAGGGCACTGGATAGATGCAAAGACGGCAATTTTGGTTTATGGAGCTGAGGTCAGGGGCGCTATGGGAGACATACTGGTTCCATTTTCCTCTCAATTGCAAGCGAATGACTATATAGCAAAATACCGCGGCAGGCTGGTTGGTTTTAATGAAATTAACATGGAGATGTTGCGGCCTTTTATGACAGATCACCACAAAAAATAGTAGAATACCGGGTAGCCTTCACTCGTCCAACTTTGAAGGCACACGTCGCAAGCTCATCGCCACCTGCCTTTGTAAGCATACCAGAAAATTGACTTTACTTTGGATTTAATCGTATTATTTAACCATAGGGCAGGGACAATGTTGATATTTCACTATGAAAGGTAAATGCTTTTAAGAGGTGGGGTTTTTGGGAGCTGATAGTTTTGCAAATAAAACAAATACATCCATCAGCAAGCTTATAGGGGAATCCGAACAACAGCGCTCGGTCTTAGCGGAGCTGCAAGCTATACTGGACAATCTGCCAATCGGCATTGCCTACATAGATAAGGATTACAACATAATAAAGGTTAATAAATTCGTTTGCAAGCATGTTGGATTCTCCGAGGAAGAGCTCTCTGGCCATAAATGCTTCGACATGATTGGCGAATATGCACGCGATAACTCACGGACGGGAACAGATAAAATATGCAGTTATTGCATGCTGGCACAGAGCGCCAAAGAAAAAAGGCTGCTGAATTACGAATTTAGATATAAAGACTTTTATATGAGAAAGACAGTAGTGCCTGAGTATGACGAAAATGGCGAATTATATCGTTTTCTTGAAATAGTCGAGGATATAACCAATGACCAATCCAGACAATTACTGGAAAGCATAGCCCATGGCATTACCGATGAGATTATGCTTTTAAGCAATGATTTTAAAATCTTATGGGCTAATAATGCCACATTGAACAAACATGCCTGTCAAATGAGCGAGATAGTTGGAAAGTCATGTTTTGAGATGACAAGACATCATGGATGTTCATGCCGCACCACAAAGTATCCTTGCCCTATAATTGAATGGAACAAGACGGGAACGCTGATGACTGCGACACACATTCATACCAATTCAGACGGCACACAACTCTATGCTGAGGTCACGGTTTATCCCATTTTAGACTTATACGGTAGAGTTTCAAAATTTGTACATTTAGCTAAAGACATTACGACTCGAATCAATATGGAGGATCAGCTAAGGGAATCTATTGCGGAAAAGGAGATATTGCTTAGGGAATTACACCATCGCTCAAAAAACAACATGACGATGATATCGAGCATCTTAGGTTTGCAGGCCATGACCATCGAAGACGAAAAGGCAAAACGCAAATTGCTGGAATGCCAGGACAGGATTAAGGCAATGTCTCTCGTTCACGAAATCCTGTACAAATCGGAAAGTTTGCAAAGCGTTAATCTCAGTGAATACCTGAAAAAGATTATACCAGCGTTGAAAGATTCTTACGATACTAAACCCGTCGATATAATAACAGAAATAGAGGATAGTATATTGCTCGATATTGATACGGCAATACCCCTGGGTATCGTCATTAACGAACTGATTACCAACGCGTACAAATATGCCTTTACCGATTGTGATGTCAGGGAGATAGGCGTGACGGCACATAAAGCAGATGATATTATTCACATAACCGTAAGAGATAACGGCGTTGGAATGCAAACCAAGATAGATTTCGATAAAGTCAAAACAATGGGGCTTAAGCTCATAAATATCCTTATAAAACAGATGCACGGCAGCATAGAGACAAATGTCAGCAATGGGACGGATTTTCACATAAAAATCAAACCGAGGATTTAAACAGGAGTTATAAACTATGACTGTTGACGAAAGAGTAAAGCAACTGACAGAAACTCTCATACATAACGATAATTTCGGCGATATTAACAACGCGTTTCTTGATTTAACCGAAGACCCTGAGTTCCGGCTGCTTGGAAAGCCGGAGATAAACGATAAAATTAAGGAAACCGTTACAGCCGTATCAAAGGTAGTAGTAAAAGACGCAAAAATAGATGAATTTATGTCTTTACGTGTCAGTAAATATCAACTATGGCACGGTTGTTTTTTTGTAAATAACCGGCTGGCAACGTTTTTTTATTTTGAAGAGTTCAACATGGGACTCCTTGCAATCACCAAAACAAGAAATCATACGGATCTTATAAGGATTACTCTGTCCAAACATTCACACCGTTTTCATTAAACGAAACAGATAAGAAATAATCTGCTGCTTTCTTTCCCGGTTTCGATACGTTTAATGGATAGATATTGAGTGGGGTTTCAAGATCATTTCTCAAAAATATTTGAAGCATTTGTCATGACATATTGCTATACTACATATATAATAAGGTCTGCTTTTTAACAAATCACTTTAAAAGGAGTAATAATGCAATATGAAAAAACATATATTATTAATCTTATTGCTGATAAGCCTCGTTAGTTGTTCTAAAAACGGTGAGCTTATAGTGTTTTCATCTAATATGCATGGCAATTACGATATATATGCAATCACCCCTGACGGGGAAAAACTAACACAATTGACCAAAAGCGATTGGGACAATAATTACCCCTCCATTTACAAAAACGGCGACGTTGCTTATATATCAAGGGAAAGCGGTAAAGACGACATATATAAACTAAATATCCGTGATAAGAAATCAGTGCGCCTCACTTTTTTACGGGGATTTAACAGATACCCAACTTTTAGCCCTGATGGCAAAAATATTCTTTTCATCTCCAACAGAGACGGTACTAACTTTCAGATATATCTAATGGACTCCGATGGACAAAAACAGGTACGGTTAACAAAAAATAGTTACGACGACCGTTCTCCTTCATATTCTCCCGATGGTAAAAAGATTGTTTTCTGTTCAAAACGGCAAGACGAATACTATAACATATATGTAATGGACAGTGAAGGCAAAAACGAAACTCACCTCACTGATAATCATTCCGACAACTTTGCGCCGAGATTCTCCCGTGACGGTGCTAAAATAGCTTTTTATTCCGACATGGACGGCAATTATGGTATTTACATAATGAATGCCGATGGCACGGATTTGCATAAGATATCAGGCGCTCAAGCCTCAGTGTATCCTTATTGGTCCCCCGACGGTAATCGTCTGGTATATATAGTGTTTGGAGACAATGACAGTAATTTGGTTATATCTGATGCGGATGGTAAAAACATAAAACAGCTTACCCACTTTAAATCCATGAACCTTACGGCAAGATGGGAAAAACTGGAGCGGTAATTTTTTAGTTAACTCATTTAAGCATAAGAATTATAACATCTGTTAAATACTATGAAAAAAAATAAATACATATCGTTAAATATCAAACTTGTGGTTTTCATTTTGGTAGTAATAATAATTTTGAGCCTGAGTTTTCTCTATGATTTTAAGACTATCAGTTATATAAACGGCGAATCCGAAAGAGTGCATATAGCCAGTGAACTGAGATGGAAGGCGCTGGAATTAATGTGGTCTATAATGGAAAGCAGCGAGTCGAGAGACCTTCTTTTGGGCGAATATACCGAGAAAAACATAGAAAACTACTTAAAACGGCTGGATAAGATAATTCACGCCATAAAAGAAGGAGACGACACTATGGGACTGCCGCCTCTTAAAAATAAGGATACCCTGCTTCTTTACGAGGATGTCTTTGTCAAATGGGAGGCTATGAAATCTGTCATCCATAAAATGGTCGGCTCCTCCGCAACAATAGCAATAAAAACAATAAAACAAAATGACGGCACCATGCGGGATTTCGTTCAAACTCTGGATAAATTCGTTAATCACATCCAAATGGATTATAGAAACAGGTTGAAGCATCTATATATAGTCAAGTATAACATGCTTGCGTTTTTTCTTCTTATGACATTTCTGTCATTTATTGTTATGAGAACAATTGTACTACGTCCCGTCTTAAAGTTGATAGAGGGAGTCAGGCGGGTATCAGAAGGTAATTTCGATACTGAAATCGTATTAAAAAATAACGACGAAATAGGGGAACTTGGCATACATTTTAATAATATGGCAGCTGCTCTAAAGGTGTCATTTACTGAACTGGAAAACTTTGCCTCCAATCTTGAGCAAAAGGTCAAAGAACGGACTTACGAACTTGAATACGCTAAAATACAGGCAGAACAGGCCAATAAGATTAAGTCCAGTTTTCTTGCCAATATGAGCCATGAACTGCGCACGCCACTTAACTCCATTATTGGTTTTTCACAGGTGCTTATCGACGGATTGTACGGAGCTCTTAATGACAATCAGAGGCTGTATACTGAAAATATTTTAAAAAGCGGCGACCATCTGTTGAAACTTATTAATGAGATACTGGATTTGGCTAAAGTCGAATCAGGCAAGGTCGAACTCGAAAAGAACCTTTGCCGGGTCAGGGATATAATAGAAATGTCTGTGATAATGTTAAAAGAAAAGGCATTAAAGCAAAGCATACGCTTAACCACGGAAATAGCTCCCGATGCGGATATGGAAATATTAGCAGATGATGGAAGGCTAAAACAAGTACTTTTCAATCTGCTCAGCAATGCCGTTAAGTTTACCCCGGCAGGGGGCAGCGTTAAAATAACCGCTATAGTTAAATCTCCGCCGGGTTCCGGTAATTTCATAGAGATATCCGTAAATGATACAGGCATAGGCATTAAAGAAGAGGATTTAACAAAACTATTTACCGAATTTACCCAGTTAGACTCCTCGTATAAGAAGAGATACGAGGGATCCGGACTTGGTCTGGCTTTTTCAAAAAAACTGGTAGAGCTTCATGGTGGAACTATCGGAGTGGAAAGCGTGTTTGGTAAGGGTAGCAGGTTTTATTTTACTATACCCGCTGTAACGATGTATAATACTAAAAGCGAATCCCAATGATTTTTAAATGTTGTGTGTTTAGTAATGTTTTACGGGGGGTACAGCATGGGGGCAAAGATTATCGTAATCGAGGACAACGAGACTAATATGTTGCTTCTTAAGTCCGTCCTGACTTATTATGGTTACGAGGTAATAGAGGCTGTGGATGGTTACGAGGGCGTGAGAATGGCTAAGGAAATAGTGCCGGATCTGATTCTTATGGACATACAGATGCCGGTTCTGGATGGCATGGATGCATTAAAAATGTTGAAAGACGACATTATTACGAAAAACATTAAGATAATAGCGGTGACCTCAAATGCAATGAAAGGAGACAAGGAAAATTTACTTAGTTTAGGGTTCGACGGCTATGTGCCAAAGCCCATAGATACCAGACAGCTGCCCAGTATTATAGAAGAGTTTATAAGTAAAAAATGAGGGGATTCAGCTTATGATAAATAAAAAAAAGAAAGTACTATGCGTAGATGACGAGGTTATGAATCTGCAGTTGCTGGAGGCGATTCTAAAGCCTGCCGGGTACGAGACTATTCTTTCCGCAAGCGGCATAGATGCGCTTAATATAATACAAAAAGAACGGATAGACATTGTACTTTTAGACGTCATGATGCCTGGGATGGATGGTTATGAGGTATGTAAGACACTTAAAAACAGCGTAAACAGATACATCCCAGTTATAATGATAACCTCCCTGACCCAGAAAGACGAACGAATAAAAGGAATAGAGGCCGGGGCAGAAGAGTTCCTGACAAAACCGTTTAATTTTGCAGAGGTGCTTGCCAGGGTCAAGATGCTACTTAAGATGAAAGACCTTAACGACAGGCTTGACTCGGCTTACAATAATATCGTAAATATGACACTCTACGGTGAATCCTCAATCCAGATTTTCAATCCCCTGGTCTTTGACCTGCAAGGCTCTATAGACAACATGGCGGCACGTGCTATAAGACAGAAGCACGAGAAGGATGAACGTCCGGAGATATTCGTAGTCGGTATTTTTAACGAAAAGGAACATAAATGGACATGGACTATATACAGATTTATGGAAAATGGAACAAAAAAAGAATATGTTGGAAATGCCCTTGAACATTTTATAATTATTCCCGGAAAAGGGCAATCCGGTACGATGTATTTAAATTCAGTTGACTTTGAAAAATCCGGCATGTCCACATTTTTAAGCGAGATAAATAAATATAATCCCGTAATTGATAACATGGTTTCATATACCAGCAGTATGCTTTGCGTTTTTGCCTTCAACTATGGTTATGAAGTCTCCGCATACGATGCCTCGGTACTGAATAACTTCGTTGTGCAAAGCCTGTTCTTTAAACAATTATCCTCGCAGATTAAAGAAACTGAGGACGCCTTCGATTACCTGGTGTACGCACTGGCAAGGGCCTCCGAGGCAAACGACGAGGACACGGGTAATCATATCCTGAGGGTGGGCAGTTATTGCGGTGTCATTTCAAAACAAATGGGGCTTGACGATAAATTTACACGGGCGATTAAACTCCAGGCAACGCTCCACGACGTGGGTAAAATACACACCCCTGCGGCAATCCTCAAAAAACCGGGCACACTTACCCCTGAGGAATGGAAGGAGATGCAAAAACATACCATTTATGGCGCTAAGATTATAGGAGACCACTTCAGGCTTACAATAGCAGCCAACATAACCATAACACACCATGAGCGATGGGACGGCAGCGGTTATCCTTACGGGCTGAAAGGAGAGCAGATCCCATTAGAAGGAAGAATCATAAGCATAGCAGACATCTATGACGCCCTGAGAAATCCGCGCGTTTACAAACCGGCTTTCGACAGCGACACTACCAACAGGATAATTACAGAGGGTGACGGACGGGTGATGCCAGGTCATTTCGATCCCAAAGTATTGGATGCCTTTAAACACAGCACCTCGATGTTCGAGCAGATTTATGAGGAATTAAAGTGATTACATTGAATTTGCCTGTGTGATGAATAACCTCGATCTATCTGTTACTAAGCAACAAGTCTGAAGTATAAATCATCAATGTTTTTATCCAGAGATTCTGTATCTACAGGCATATCTGAGGAGGCGGCATCATCCTCAAGGCCAAACCGCTTTGATATTAATTGCGTAAGCTGTAGCAGCTCTGGTGTAAGACTGCCGGTTTTGGAGATTTCCTCAAGAGATTTTTTTGCCTCTTCTTTTCTGTCACGTCCTGCAAGGCAGTGGGCACGCATGACAATGCATTGCTCCTTTTTATATTTGGATAAATCCACTACGTTACAATCAAGGATTTCTTCTGCGCTTTCAAAATCCCTTGCCCTTATTTTGGCAACAGCAAGAGCATTTGCAAAGTATTCTTTGTTACTTTTTGATGGTGAATTCTCAAATCCATATTCCAGTCGTCTTATAGCTTCTTGTATATTACCAGTTCTCAGATAATACATAGCTGAGACATGATATTCTATAAAATCATCACTCGTTATCGGATAATCATTTCTGAGATTAGGAAACACATCGTCAAATTTGCCCATTAACATGTATATGACATTGCGTCCGTTTCTTGCTACTACATTTTCAGGAAACTTCACAATAGTTTCTTCATATATTCTACGAGCCTCATCAAAATCTCCCTTGTGCTTTAAAACCTCGGCGTGTTGATTATAAACAACAGGATCGTTGACATTAAACATAATGGCATATTGAACAAGTTCATCGGCAATATCAAGCTGATTACATTCTAATGCAAAAGTTGAAAGAGAACAGAGTGTTTTTGCTATATGTTCTTTTTTCCCCGTAGCCCTGTGAAAGACCTCAAGGCCATGAAGAAAACGAAGCACTTCTATTTTATTTCCTTGTTTGATATTTTCTTTTATCGCAGCTATTTGTTTATCAGCAGCAGTTTTTGTCTCAAACGCCAATAGTTTTTTTGAACGATCTCTTTTATGTTCTTTTTTATATTCATCAACTGATACTAATAATTCATCTATCATTTCAGGATATGACTTTTGTTTAACACGCGATTTGGCAGCTGTTTTGAGTTCTTTCCCTTCAACAATAGTTTCAGTTTTCTGTAGTGGTTTAACTTCTGAGTTTTTTAGAATTTTTGCTTTAAAATCGTTAAGGAGTTTTGGCATGCCATGATAAGTTTTTGTTAACGCAGGTAACATCCCAAAATTAACAACGGCCATATTGATTGCTTTTTTTACGTCATCACTTGCAAAGGCGGAAACCATTGAGGTAAAAACGCTGTGGTCAATTAAAAACTTCTCAACCTCATTTTTGTCGCCATAATTTCTGTATTCGCTCCAGTTTATCTCATTCCATGACTTCAGGACAACCTCGATATTTGGTTGAGAGTTCAGCACCTCTTTGTATAGTTTCACTAAGTTAAAAGCTGAAATTTCCTCTGCCAGAGTGATTGCTGAATGTATGTCGGCATCCTTAGGTAACAGGCGGCTTAATAGCCTCCCTCTGACAAAATTTAAAGTTTCATTATCAAGTATATCCTCTTGCACATTTTCCAGTACCGACTTACGGGTTTCATCCTGCAAGTCTGTGTCCATACCGCTTATTACAAAGGAGAGCGTTAAGTGTAAGTTGTTTTTGGTTTGCAGGGTCTTTTTTAATGATTCAGGTGTTAAATCCGCATCATTTATCACATCGTAATCGTGTGAAAAATTAAAAAATAACGAAAAATAATGATTTGTACACTCTACAGGTTTATAGTCATCATCAGCCTTTATAAGAAAGTACGTATCGCTGTCCTTAATAGATGGCCATCCCTATTTGAGCTGACAGATACGCCTCTTCAATCATCTCTTTCCACCCACTCTCTGCCTGTCTTCTTTAACTTATCCTTAATCACCAAAAACTGGCTCTTCTCATGCCTTTTCCCACGCTTAGAACAGCCTGAAACCGAGTCTATGGCCATATTAGTAAACCCACCGTAAATGTGAACCTCTATAAAATCATCGGTATTTCTGTCACTATCTCCAGATAGTAGTATTTTACCATACTCATCTTCAGAAGTGTTTTTTATTTTTTCAGACAATTTGGATACGGCAAGTTTATGTCTGTTTTCCCATGTCGAACGATACCCATGCGGTATGTCAGACTCATAGACAGTCAAACCTCTTTTTGCAAAAAAGAAATACGAATTGTCCTCTAAAAGAGATGCCCTTTGAGAAATAGCAGCGTCTTTTAATTTCATTGTAAAATTGCCGTAAGATTTTAAACCTCGTCCATCAACAGACAAAGCGGCATAGACAATACTTTTACCCTCATGTGCAAAAAACTTTGCTTCTATCATTAGTCTTTTTGACTCATCTTCAAATGTGGCCGGTCTCCTTATGAGTTAAAAACAAACCTGAACCTCTGACAGCAATCCTCGTACACAAAATAAAATAATTGATTATTATAGTTGTCAGCAGGGATGTGACACTCACATCCCTGCTGATTGGTATTCAGTTCTGTACAGCTCTGAGAGCGTTTCGCTCTGTAATATCCTCAAGAAAACCAATGGCGCCGCTTTCTATTTCTGCAGCATTTGCCTCGTCTGTATCAATGTGCATATCAAGATTAAAATCCCTGTGCACTCTGACCACCACGTTTCCAAAAATCAGCTCACGCCCGGTCTTTACCTTTACCATTACAACGTCTGTGTCTGTAACGTTGTAGGTGGTTGCCTGTTGAGGGGACATATGGATATGGCGTCTGGCGCAAATTACACCCTTATTTAGTTTAAGCTCACCACTGTCGCCCTGAAGCACTATCCCAGGAGTTCCCTCAATATTGCCTGAGTCTCTGACAGGCGCGTTCACGCCAAGTTTAAACTCCTCGGTTCTTGAAATCTCTACTTGCGAGTGGCTTCTGAAGGGCCCGAGAATTCGCACTCTCTCAACAACCCCCTTAGGCCCTATCAGATTGACACACTCGTTAGCGGCAAATTGCCCGGGCTGGCTAAGCATAACCTTTGGGGTAAGATCCTCTTTGCCGTTAAATAACACGTGAAAGTCCTCCCTGCTTAAATGCACATGGTGCGCTGATACGTTTATTGGGAAAGGATTTTTCCATGGCTCAGGTTTGCCCTCCTCAGGGAGCAGCTCTTCTATTGCCCTGATAACTCCTTCACCCTGTACATCGCTAAAACCGTTAAGCACGGTCTCCTCTATGTTTGTGCTGCCAAACAGGCTGAAATACGATTTTATGTACTGCTTTGCCATATCGCAGTAGCCGGATAATGCCGCTTTTGCAGCCTCATCTTTGCCCTCAGCCGCCTTGATTGCAAACGCTATATCCTCTGCGGTTTTGTTTTCCATCACACACTTTTCGTTACCATTTAAGACGTCCTCAATTTCACTTATTACGCAGCCCATCCTCATTAAAAATATAACGTTATAGATGTATAAAATACTCTCCAGACGATCCTTAAGAGGAAATGTACGGTCATTTTCAAAACAAACTTTAAGTGACCTTTTCAGCTTGCCTATGTTTAACCCTCCGTTCATCTTGCCACCTCCTTAATCTGTTAATTACTTAATCGTCAGATAAATTATCTTCTTAAGCGGCCTTTAAAACTTTAGCCCTCCTGTAAACTTTAATTATAGTCTCCAGATGTTCATATAATTACAATTGCAAGGACTGTGCCAAATTAAATTCCTTTAATTACAGGGAGTTAGAAAATATTAACGGGAAAAATCTACCTTTTAAGTCAAATTTTGCCGATAAATGTAACTTTTGCTATGTGGTATATACGACATATATTGTGTACTAATTGCCTTATTTGTAGTGCTATTATTATTATATTGTCATGTTTCAAATATATAAACGTTTTTCAAAGAATGTCCGGTCGCTCTTATTAGCGCTTGTAATTTGCCTTTCTTCTGTTTTACTGATTTGTTATGCGTCTGATAAATTTCTTCATAAGTTATGTTTCATTCTTTCTCTTTCAGTAATTTTGTTTATGACAAGAAAGATATGGTTTTTTGATGAACTGTGGAATGTTTTTATCAAAAATCTTAAGCTAGAATTATCCATAAACGCAATTGCAACGATCACGTCTGTTTCTCTTTCGTACGGTGTGTTTAAGGCATCTGTCGAATTAGTGCTATTGTGGTCAAAAAACACAGCACTGGCAAATCACTACCCATATCTGAGTAAATATGCAGCGACAGAGCAGTTAATGTTTATTCTCATTTTAATCTCACTTTTTATCTTGTTGACGGTAATTGCCTTTATAAGAGGCGATACGACAACTATGAGAAAACATCCCAGGCCGATAGAAAAAAAAATACCCGTTATTGAATTTAAACAAAAATTACTGTCTTTTTGCAAAACTTTGAAAAATAACCTAATTAAAATTGATGAAGAGACCAATTGGAGTATGGAGGTTTTCACTCCGCTTGATGCTGAGGTGGAAATAAGAGAGACAAAGAGAAGCACCAGAAAAATAACCGATCTTTTAAATGCCATTAAGCGGGACAAGAAAAGCAGGACATTTTTAGTTCTTGGCGATCCGGGTTCAGGTAAAAGCGTAGCATTGAGAAAACTAAGCATAGATCTCATTGATGAGGTGGCAGAGACTGACCGCATTCCGATATACGTAAACCTCAGGGAGTGGACTGTAGAGAAGGCGTGGAGCGATTATAACCCCCCTACCGTATCTGATCTGCACAATTTCATCATTGAACACATCAAAAGCAGCGGCAATGTATTTTCCAGCGATTTTGTAGATTACTACTTTGATAAATTGTTTGAAGGCGGCTATCTTTTTTTTATTTTAGATTCATTTGACGAAATCCCACAGGTTCTTGATGTTAATGAGTCGTCGTGGCTTATAGATAAACTATCCGAGGTAATTTATGATTTTCTTCACAGCGGTATTTACACACGGGGAATTCTGTCTTCAAGATTTTATAGAAGGCCGGCAGAGAAGTATCAAGCAGAGACAATACTTGAGATCAGACCTTTTACAGAAGTTAAAATCATTGAAAACATGAAAAAGAGTCTTTATTTCGATAAAAAGTTGATTGATAAATTATTTAAAGAAAGAAGAGAACTGATACCGGTAGCCAGAAACCCGTTTACAGCCGCCCTGATCTTAAATTATGCAAAAGACCACAATAACGATCTACCAGCTAATCAAGCGGATCTCTACTCAACGTATATAAATAAACGGCTTATGCTTAAATCTTGTCAGGAAAGAATAACAAAGAAAAAACTTTCAATTGAGCAAATTATAAAATGTGCATCAGAGATTTCGCTCCTGATGTTTGAAGTACCAACGTATGGCCTTGAAGCACCAATGGAAAAGCTTAAAGAATCTCTGCAGAGCTATCCGGTTGGAGAAATACTGGACGTGTTAACCTTTGGACGGTTGGGACGGGTTGGACAGGGAAATGACAGAAACTTTAGCTTTGCCCATAGAAGATTTAATGAATATTTCTTAATAAGCAATTTCTTAGATAATCCCAGCCATGTGCCGGAGGATGCAATTCCCACAGATTCCAGATGGCGTGATGCGCTTGCTCTTTATTGTGAAGTTGGTGATGAAAAAGAAGTTCAAAAAATAGCGGATTTCTGTTGGTTAGAGATAAAGACGGTTATAGAAAATAAAATAAAGAGAAATCAACCGCAGTATATGCGGGCAATACACTGCCTTCGGTTTTTAAATGATGCTTTCCATGTACGGAAACACCTAGTGTCGTCTTTCAGAGGCAGACTTTCAGATTTTATTTTGTTACAACTGTCAACACACACAGACCTTCTGTCAAAAAAATTAGCCGTTGAATTAGCAGGACTTCTTGATGACACTGAAATTGATGCAATTGTTATAAGAGCCTTTGAGGTTGAAAACAGGTGGATTAGTGAAACTGCGCTCAGAGCTTGCAGACACCTACCGAATTTAAGCAAAAACCTGGAAAACAGATTATTGGATTATATTAAAAATTTTAGTTTTCAAGATCTTATACCATTAAAAAAAGAACTCCTTTTTTCGCTAAGCCTTTCTGTGGGCTTTGCAAAAATCAAAAAACTTTTTGTACTAAGAATTGCTGAATACTACGCAGGTATTGGTATTATTATTTTGTTAGCAGCCGGTTATTTCCCGTTGTCGCTGATGATAATTGCAATTGCTTTAGTTGCGGTTTTTGTGATTACTCTATATAGGATTATAAAATCCTCTCAATTAACGTTCCATGAAAATTTTAGAGAAGCTTTTGGCCTTCTTTCAATCTGTACATCTATTCAGTTGCTGCTATCTCATATTTTTGGGAAATATGGCACAAAGAACTTAATTTCCGAAAAACTTAACGATTATTTCAGCACCATACATTTTGCCGGTTTGATAGAGCCTGCTGGTATCTTTAATAAAATATCATTGCTAAATAATATCAATTTTACTGTTCTAAGTTTTGTCCTTTCATATATAATTATCAGGCCAATATATTTTTGGAAACTGATAAAGGAAATTCCCAGGATTAGTTCAATAATTCTTTATACTGTTGGTTTAACAGTATTGTATGTATATTTTACGAGATTGAATCTGTTTATCCCGTACGACACAGGCGTATATTACAGAATAACATCAATAACAATTATTGCAATATTATCTATATTTTTTATGTTCAGACTCAATATAATAGAACTAATCAAGGATAGTTTAATATTAAGAAAGTCTATGTTTCATAACAATATTGCAAGAGAGGAGATTGCCGTATATCTTAAGAGGCTTAAGACAACAATAGGCAGAGCACAATTCGTAAAAACACTGAAAAACAGAAATATCGAATTTACCGGTGTTTGGCCTGATGGCATAATGCCCGATAAAAATGACGAGGCAAGTATTCTTTTGGCCCAACTTGAGGAAAAGCAACTTAAACTGGACAGATAGGCCTATTGGTTATATTTTTATTTAGCCAGCCTACACCCCCATTTTTATAAAAAAAACATAAAGTATCACTTGATTTTACCGATAACATTACTATATTATATAGGCGTTGCGCCGTCATTATAAATATAACGAGGGAAAACCTCAGAAAAACAACTGCTTAGTTGAAAAAGGAGGCACTTAATGTCAGAAGAAAACGATCTTCAGTACGAGATAGAGAGGCTAAAATCAAGGCTGGGTGATATGGAATCACAAAATGCACAAACTCCCCCCCCTGCTCCTTCATTCAGTGCGCCGCCCCCGCCATCCTACGACAAACCTGTTTCAGATGCACGGATAGAATCTGCCTACAGAACAACGGAAAAAACTACGGTTAACTCAGACAGAGAGCCCGGTGCCTCCTCCGAAAGTCCATTTGGTCCCATAGGAATGGATATCGGCACAAGTAATATCGTTTTGGCGCAGAACAAGGGAAACAGTATCCATATTGTTAAACAGGTAAATGCTTTCTTTACAATACCGCAGTCAAGATTTACAAAGTCAATTCTTAATAAAAATGATGTAACGTTTATTGAATTTGACAAGCAATACTATATAATCGGTTACTCTGCAGAAAATTTCGCAAATATGTTTAATTCCAATACAAGAAGGCCTATGGAAAGAGGGTTTCTTAGCTCCCGTGAGAATGAGGGCATAATCCTCATGCAGTCAATAATAAAAACTGTTGTGCAAAAACCGAAAAAGTTTGGCGAGATTTTGTGTTACAGCGTGCCCGGCGATCCCGTCGGCAGCACTGTGCTTTCGATAGGCCATCAATCAATTTTAAAGATGTTTTTTGAATCTCTCGGATTTACGCCAGTGCCAATAAACGAGGGGCTTGCAGTGGTCATGTCTGAGCTTGCCGACAATAATTTCACAGGAATCGGTATAAGCATGGGTGGCGGCATGTGTAACGTTTGCTTGTCATATCTGTCCGTACCGGTAATCACATACAGTATCCAAAAAGGCGGAGATTACATTGATGAGATGGTTAGCAGAGATGTAAATGAATCGGCAACCAAAATAAAAGTAATAAAAGAGGAGGCGTTAGACCTCTCATCCCTTCCCACAAACAAGGTAGAAATGTCCCTTCACATTTACTATATGGATGTGATAAACTCGCTTGTACAAAGCCTGCAGCACGTGATATCCTCCTCGGATAAGGTACCCAAAATCACATCCCCCATTCCAATAGTGCTAAGCGGCGGAACGTGTATGCCTAAGGGGTTAAGGGAAAGAGTGGAAAAGGCACTGAGCGCTATACGAATGCCTGTGGATGTTGCAGAGGTAAGAATGGCGAAGGATCCTTTAAATGCCACATCTAAGGGAGCCCTTGTCATGGCCATGAGTGAGGAGCGGTAGCTTTTTGAATGCCGGCTACGGTCATAATTTTCTCATCTGATGAGATACGTGGAAATGTTTTAACAAAGATATTTAGGAAAGGTGGCTGTGAAAGTCTGTTATATAAGGCAATAGCAGACGTTAATGCTTTGGCAGGTCAATTAAACCCTGACGTAATCGTGTTAGATACAAGCAGTTTTTTCCCCACCGAGCTTGAGAGTTTAGCGGGCAAATTAGTGCCTGATTTAAAAGCGCACATCGTGTTGTTGTCTGAACCTGATGACAGTGTTTTAAGTACCCTTGCCTCTGCTTACTGTCCGTTAAATCCCTTTGACCCTGAAGGGATATTTGCTGAGGCTATAAAACTTATCGGCTCAGAAAAGAAAAAGGAACCTTTAGGCCAATCAAAATCGTTAATTGATACGTTAAAAAGGTATCTTAGACTGGATTAAAAAGTAACAGCGTAACTCTAATATAACAGATGGATAAAAAAACAATATGCTCAATTTTGGGGCCAAAGGGCGGCGTTGGAAAGTCCAATGTATCGGCAAATCTGGCCATCTCACTTGCTCAGATGGGCAAGCGGGTGATAGCCGTTGACCTTGACCTGGGCGGAGCAAATCTTCATGCGATTTTAGGAGTAAAAGAGGTTCGTTATACGCTTGAGGATTTAATTTTACGGAAAGTTAAGACACTTCAGGAGACAGCGATAGATTCCGGTTTTAAGAATCTCAGAGTCATATGCGGAGGCACTGATGTTCATAATATAGCAAACATATCGTTCCAACAAAAAGTAAAGCTAATAAACCACATAGCGCGCCTTGATTGTGACGTTGTAATTTTAGACCTTGCTGCTGGCTCATCATACAATGTTGTGGATTTTGCATTTATAGCCAATCGCAATCTTCTTGTGACAACTCCGGAGGTCACATCGCTGATGAAAGTTTATACGTTTATAAAGTCAGCAGTTTTCAGATTATTGACGGTAATATTTAGGGATGCAAAGGTGGTTGACCTGCTTGATATTGTGGAGAGAGCAAAAGATGTTTCGGCTAATCCTCATTTAAAGTCAATTGAAAACGTGCTCAATGAGGCTGAAAAGATAAGCCCAGCAGCTGTGGTTTTAGCCCGTAAGAAACTTGGCAGTTTCATTCCTGATATAGTCATAAACCGCGTACAGAGTAAAAATGACGCTCAGGTAGGAACTGTGGTTGCAAAACTTCTTAAAGACTATGTTGGAATTGAGAGCAATGTTTTAGCATACATACCTGAGGATGAGGCCGTAAAAAAAGCAATACTGACACTTAAACCTGTTATGGCAGCAAGCCCTCAGTCGGAGTTCTCAAAATCTATCCTTAAAATCGCTGCGGCTTTAACCACATAATACCAATCAGTGAACATTAAGGGACGGAATATTTGATGCGATGAGGATTAAAATTACTCTCCGGTAAATATGGTAAGTCTGTTGCGACCCTCTTTTTTTGACCTGTAAAGGGCAATGTCGGCCTCGTTAACCAATTGTAAGTAATCACCCAACGAGTCTTTGTAGCAGGATAGTCCAAGACTTATAGTAACTTTTATAGTGTTTTCGTTAAACACCACCGAACTTGCCTCCACCTTCTGCCTTATTCTGTCGCAAACCAGACCGGCTGTTTGCAGATCTGTTTCAGTTAATACTATCAGGAACTCCTCCCCTCCGTACCTTGCCAGTACGTCTGACAACCGCAGCTCAGCAGTGACGATTTTTGTTACCTGCCGCAGCACTTCATCACCAGCCTGATGTCCATAGTTATCGTTTACTTTTTTGAAGAAATCTATGTCAAGCATTGCCACGGTAAACATATTTCCGTATCTTTTAGACTTATTGAATTCCTGCTCCAATTGTTTTTCCATATACCTGCGGTTAAACGCTGAGGTAAGCACATCATATTGACTTAACTGCTCGAGAGTGGAATTTATCTCTTTTAATTCCTCAAGCTGTTTTTCATAAAGAGCAACGTTGGTCATGTCCTGAATTACGATGGTCGCATAGTCTTTTTCACAGGATGCGTCCAGCACAGGTAAAAACACACAGTCCTGAAACATAAACTCTGCAGAACCGGTAATAGGGTGGGTTTGAGTAAACTTAAACAAGTATGGCCGCTGCCGCCAGGATGTGAAGGAGAAATTCTTTAGCAGAAAAACACTTCTTAATTTTAAATCCAGCCACTCCTTAGGCAAATACGGAAAAGCATCAAATATGTTACGTCCTATTATCTCCTCAGAACTCAGCCTGCTGTGTTTTTCCATAAACTTATTCCAGACAACTACCGTGTATGCCTGATCAAGCACAACAACCCCAACACTGATATCCTGCACAATGATTCGTAAAACATTATTGTCCATACCTTGAGTGCATACCTCCGGAAATTACATCAATTCAAGTTTTTTGTCTAAAAAGGTTTTTATGGTCTCAATGGACTTCTCTGACATAAAGGCAAGCAGGTCACTTTTAAAACCATCAGTTTGAAGCTTAAAATTAATTTTCACAAAAAGAGTATAATCCCAGTGCAATTGCCGCCTCATAAAAATGCTGTATAAGAGTTTGTTCATTTCCATCTTCTCATTTAAAACAGAAGGTTGTGAAAAAGTCATTTCACTTTTAAATAATTGTTTTGAAAATCCGTTAATGCTTGCTCCGCTTACTATATTGGAGACTTCAAGAAGCAATTCGTTTTGTTGATCTATGTTTAGAGTGCTGCTGTATCCAAGAATGTCAGCTATTGTGGAATAAGAGTTTTCGGCAAAAAAAACAATAGTTTCGCCCTCAATTAGGTTATCATTGTAAAAACTCTGCCTGATGGCAGTCACCACCTCGTCTTTATTGTAGGTGGAACTTTCGGTGATTGCCTCTATGATTTTTTCAGCAGGTACAATCTTTATATCCGGTATGGATAGCTCTACAAAGGAATTCAGGAGGACAGCAAGTCCCCGTCCAGCTTGTCCCATTGCCACATTGAACAATTCTTTTAAGAGGTCGTATTCATCCTCGTTATATTCAAGCTGTTTCATATAAAATTGTTCTTACGGAGGACCTCTAAAACGGCATCACAATCAAGTGGCTTGCACATAAACTCTAAAGCACCCAGTTCCCTGACCAGCGTTTGAGCCTTTGGTTGAATATCAGCAGAGAGCACGATGACTTTTATCTTTATCCCTTCTGCTTTTATCGTTCTTAATACATCAAACCCATCCATCACAGGCATAGTCAAATCCAAAAACATAAGATCATACTTACCGCTGCGGGCACACTGAAGTGCTTCTAAACCGTTTACTGCCTCATCAATTGTAATATCCTCTATGGGAAACAATTCCTGTAGTTCTCTGCACAGAACTCTCCTTGCACTTCTTGAATCATCCACAACAATTATAGACATTCCCACTTGCGTCCCTCACTCATCGTGTTTATTAACACTCTTGTGGATTATGTTAACATAAAACCATCACAAAAAATCAGTACCACTGCTTGTTAAAGAAATAATTTTAGCCGCTTTTATCAGATTTATCACAAAAATACCAGCAAAATATCGGATAATTAATTAAGAGTAAAAGACTTTATAAGAGGAGTAAACATTGGGCACAAACGGAAATAATACAAAATCAACAGAGAAAACAGCATCACATTCGGTAGATTTTAAAGTTGGAGGTACCACCGGTAGCCATGAATTCACGTTTAAATCGGACACTACTAAAAACGGCACAAAGGTATCATTTGTTCCCGTTGATGATACCGCATATTACAAACTCTATCCGGGTGGAAAGAGTCCGTCTCTTTGGGTCAACGAGGGTTCTGTCTCAAATCAGGGAACAGTGAATGAGGATATTGAGGAGTATGTGTCTGTAGTTAAAAGTAAGACTGCCTCATTAAGCTCAGAACCATCAGGCACGGTAAGTGCAGAGTGGTCGGGAAACCATGAGGGCTCTGACACCTTTACAGTAAGCGGTAAAACCATCACTTTTTCAAAAGTGACAACCGGAGTGCTTAAATGCTCCTTTACGGCTACGTACGATTCCCTTGAAATCACGTGTAAAGAGACAGTGAAAGTTCTGGTTATCGCCTCAACAGATGACCGCAAAGGCAGCAAAACAATAGATTTCACAGGTTCAGGCACGCAGCGGGCAACGTATCTGACTATAAAAGATGCCTGCAGTAAAGAAATCCTTGAAAGCGTCAGCGTATATATTGATAAAAACGACGGTGACGGTTATCAATTCATCGGAACAACCAACTCAAGCGGACAGCTATATCTCGGAGACCTCATAACTAAGAAAAAATACAAATTGAAAATGAAAAAGACTGGTTATCAGGACTCAGAGAGCGATACCATTAAAAACGATGAGTTCACAGTGCCGGAGGAAAGCACCACCAGTGGTTAAAAACTATGATACTCTTGTTAGTTTAAAAGGACGGTCAACTGAAAAAGAGGAGTTATCAAGTTCCTCACGTACTATATGGCGCACTCTACCTTCAAAAGCCTCAAACTTGGCATCTACTTTTTTATCAAAAACCTCAAACTTGGCATCAACTTTTTCCTCAAAAGCGTCAAACTTAGCATCAACTTTTTCCTCAAAAGCGTCAAACTTAGCATCAACTTTTTCCTCAAAAGCGTCAAACTTATTATCAACTTTTTCCTCAAAAGCCTCGAACTTAGCATCAACTTTTTTATCAAAAGCCTCAAACTTAGCATCTACTTTTTCCTCAAAAGCCTCAAACTTAATAGCAACTCTCTTATCAATGGCTTCTACCAACTGTGGTATAACCTGCTCCAGAGCCTCAATAACAACTTCTTTTATCACTTTTTTGTCGTCCATATTTTTAATATACCAAAAAAATAAAAAAAAGGCAAACCTATGAGCAAATTTAAACTTACAGCACACATCGAAAAGAAAAAGTTTGAATACGTTGGTATTTGTAATCCCCCATCGTGTCTTAAAAGTGTTACCGCCACAGACATAGTAAACACCTCAACTGATAACGTTGACGGGGTAACGTTGACAGCCTCAATGTGTGAAAGCGGTAACACCGACTGTACCACGGCTAATGTTGTGGCTTATCTGTTACCAGTTGGCAAGGAGCCTATAGACTGCCTGTACTGTTGTGACGCTTGTGATGAGATTAAAGACCAGGACGATGGCTCTGTCTCTATAACACGGTTGCCAGAGTCATTTAATGATTACGAGTGCATATCGGAATGTATTAAGCAAATTAAATGGTCTCAGGACTATTACACAAGCCAATCTATGAAGTATGACTCTAAAAAAGGCACATATAAAACTCAAAAAAAGAGAAACTACCTTGACAGCATAACGTTAAATGTAACAATACCATCGCTGTGCGGTCTAACGAGCGTATATATAAATTCTGAGATATCGGGCTGTTACTCTTCAGTCAACTATGCAGGCGTGACAGGTGAAATTCCAACTGACTCATCTGCGGGGTTCTGGGTACATAACGGAAAGTGGAGTATCACATTTGATTACAAGAGCACGTCTTTCTGTTTTTTCCCAGGTGAATACATAGTGGCATATGCTAATCTGCTGGATTACTCCGGCAGATGCAATCCGCTTCTGATTGGCTGGACATATTTTGAAACAAAGTGTTTGACCTCAGGGGTCGTGAGAGGATGCGGATTGATAAATGATGAGACAAAAAGCGTGTCAAAGGAGCGTATATATTTACAGAGCGGGGTATATACGGCACTATCCAACAACAATGTAAAATCTGTTACGGTTTACGATAGCTCCGGTAAAAAAGTAGCTCCAAACTACAGCTACTCTGCCACTGAGACTGTACAGGTAAAATCCAAACAAACCCTGAAACACAAAGACATCGTAAGCGCTATCGTGTATGTTCAGAGCGATTCAAACTCATTTTCAGCAAGCGATTACAGTATTGACACAACCTCAGGGACGATAACAGTCCCGGCAAAGAGCTCCATGTGGAAATATGATTTCGTAACAGTGTGGTATAAATATGTAAAAAGAAACTATGATTTTGACGCCGCAACAGGACTGATAAGGGTATCACAGAATTCTGTGGATTTAAAAAGCGGAGAAGCTGTGTATGTGGACTATAAGTATGTAAAGTCCACAGTTGATGCCGGAGGTGACGGCTTTGAGTTTCAAAATGAATGGCAAGGCAGCAACAAGCTCCACTGGTATGTTACTTATAAGGGGAAAAGACTCTGGTTAAAATGCTCTGATTTTGTTAAATGGAAAAACGGCGACAGGGTGTTGATTCATAAAGGGGGCCCAAGTAAGCTGAAAGCCGAGGACACTGAGGCCTACATCACGATGCACAAATGCAGGATAGTGGATGAGAGCAATCAGGAGCCAGAAGACGATACGCTTTCTGACAGTGCTGTAGCGTACTCATTGGACAGAGGGGTTGACTTCATTCTTCCTATTAAGGTAACACTTTAAAATAATTCGAGGCACTGAGCAATATGAAATTAGAAACCTACACCGGCTCAAGCAACTGGGGCAACCTCCGCATTCTTTGGGCTCAAATTGACTCTATAGACAGCGATAACGACACCGCTAATATAACCATCCTCGATGAGGACAAGAACAAAACCGATGAAACATTTGAAAATATAATCTTTTATTACAACTGTCAGGACGATATGACTAAGCGCTCTAATGGCGCTCTTGAGGGATCTTCTATGGCATTTGAAAAGAACGACCAGGTATATGTCAGCTATGACCTTAGTGATGAGGATAAAACGAATTTAAAGATAATTGGCCGGTTGGACGGCCTTAAGAGCTGTGGGGAGTCTGTAATTTTACTTATAATTGATGACAGCACACAATACCAAGAGGGTAGCTCTGTGTTTTATGTTGTTAAACAATATACCATAAGAAGTGATTTTACACTGCTTGAGCTTGAGGCTCCTGGCGCTAAGGTAAGTAAATATCATAACGGAACGGCTCTTGTAATTCAGGGCAGCGAAGATAAAAACAACAGTATAGCTACTGTAGCGGATAAGTTTGGATTTTCCGAGCGTTGGGATGATATAGACGGCATGGAAAAAGGCTGGGGCGGCACGTATTCAAGCGGCGAAGGACAGACTTATATAATCGGAGCTAACAACGCATGGAATCCTGATGAAGGAATGAGCAGCACACGTAAGGCACGGCGAAACTATATCGTTAATGATGATAACGAAATAACAAGCTGCTATTATGCAATCAAAACAGATGTGCTGGGCACGTGTATGTGTTATATCGGAGCATATCCCACTAACCGCAGTTTCCAAACACAGTGGATAAAGTACAGGGAAAGTGTCACCGGAGCAGATATAATCAGTTCAACATATTGGACAGACTACGAAACTGGCAACCCTGAACAGGACGGCTACACATGGAAATACCACAGGGTTATAGCAGTTGTTTCACCAACAAATGCACTACTGTTAACAAAAAGGAAAGTGCAAACCAAAAGCGGGTTTATCTCAAGGCTTGTGACACTGACAGTGGCAAGCTCTGAAAACCTGAGCATTTATGGCCCCTGTTATGCAATTGGCCAGTGTTTTGTAGGCGGGCAGTTTTGGTATGGCATACATACAACGCATACAATAGATCGGTATAGCTCACAGCAAATCGGCGTAAGAGTAGAAAATACAACATATTATGAGACTCTTGAAATTGGAGATATTACAATTGAGAACTTATCATATAACATCAAAGTTGAGGAGTCATTTGACGATTTAAGCATTTATCCTTTCAACACACCGATAGTATCAGATACGGAAACCGACCTTTGCCATGGCTCCTGTACAGGTTGGGATGGGCAATGTACGGACAGTTTTAGCGGTGGGGTAAAGTGTGAGGATTTTGGAAAATGGAATGCGGATTTTACAGTACGCAAGGGGAATTACTGTAGTGGCGGGCGTCCCGGTGTACAAGTAGATGTCTTAACAATTCCAGCCGGAGCAACCCGTACGGAGAGCGGCAGCAATGAGCTACACATTTTAGGCTTTGATAATTATCAGGGCAGCAAATATATCGTCTTGTTTTATGAGTTGACCGAGGTAACGCTCTCAGAAGAGGTTAACGAGGTTGGATATGACACGGCTTACTCTAAGGTCAGCAGCACTAAGTATTATTTGTATATTAAATCGGACAACTCAGAAACAAAGACATTGCTTGCAACGAAAACAGCGACAATTACATTGACAAGCACTAACCCTGCTGTTTTTACAACCACAAACACGGGCAACAACATAAGCAAGGTGTCATGCCAGATAAACCGTGGTATAGCGGTTTACACATACTGCGTAGTAAATGTGGAAAGCGGAGCTCAGGAAAAGCGTGTGGTTGGTTATAAAAACCTTACAAACAGTAAATACGGAACCAATCAATCAAAAGAGTATGAAAGCAGCAGCGATTTAAACGTGAGCGGCACGTACTGGCAGTCTAAGATAGCAGTCGGCATAACGAAAGGGTAATTTAATCTGAGAATTTACATTTGTAATCTTTTTGTTTTTACTTTATGAATCTTTTTATAATACCAAAAAACCGTGGTTTCTTCATATCACACTATACAACAACACAAGCTGATAATGTATAATTCAAAGAGGAGACCTGTTTGAAACTTATATTAAAAATTGTGTTTGCGCTTTTAGTTACGACGGCTTTGGCTGGTTTGTTTGTTTTTGTCAGTCATACGCATCACGGTAAGGGCGGTACGCAGATATATAAGAAAACGAAAATCGCTATGGATACCGCCATTACGATTACTGTTGTTTCAGAGAGTCAGGAAAAGGCTGAGAAAGCCATAGATGTGGCGTTTAAGAAAATTGAGTATTATGACCATATTTTTAGTTTCTTTTCGCCAGATAGCGAGGTCTCACTTATTAATAAAAATGCCGGCATTAAACCCGTGCAGGTGTCAAAGGATACTTTTGAATTAGTGAAAAAAACTGTGGAAATCTCAGAGTTAACCGGAGGAGCTTTTGATCCAACAGTTGGAGCATTTATGGTGCTTTGGGATTTTAAGAGGGCAGTTAAACCCTCTGATGATGAATTAAAAAAACGGATTCCACTGGTTAATTATAAAAACATTATGATAAATGAGGCAAACTCCTCAGTTATGCTTAAACTAAAGGGAATGATGCTTGATTTTGGGGGCAATGCCAAAGGATATACTGCAAATAAGATTGCAGAGGTGCTTAAAGTGGAGGGAATAACCTCAGGGATAGTTGCAATAGCCGGAGATATTAAAACCTTCGGCACAAAGCCCGATGGCAGCCCGTGGTATATTGGTATACGTAACCCCCGCGGGACTCCCTCAGATCTTGTGGGAATTATAAAACTCAAAGACCTGGCTGTATCAACAGCAGGCGACTATGAACGCTTTTTTATTGAGGGAAACCACCGCTACCACCATATATTAGTGCCTCAATCCGGCTATCCGGCAACGGAGTTCCAAAGCGTAACAATCGTTAACCCAGAGGGGTTTATTACCGACTCCCTTGACAATGCAGTCTTTGTGATGGGAAAAGAAAAGGGTCTTGAATTTATAAAAAAACATAATCTTAAGGCATTTCTGATATACAGCGATAACACGACCTATATAACGGACAACCTGAAAGAGGAATTTGAGCGCTAAAACTCTCATTAAGCCACTGACTTACGCGGATGTGGCACTGTTTTTACTCCTTATAATCGCCTCGGTTTCAGCTCTCTTTTATGTTTCTGCCGGGGTATCCAAAGGAGCGGTAGTAAAAATAGAGGTAAACAACAAACTCCTCTACCGGTATCCGCTTAATGAAGACAGGCGAATTCACCTTGAGTTTATGGATATAGAGATAAAAGGCGGGCGGGTTGCCGTAACAGATGCCGACTGCCCAAATAAGTTATGTGTCAAACAGGGGTTTATAGACAGAGGAGCTATAATTTGTCTTCCTAACAGAACCGTTATAACTGTTGAGGAAAACGGCCAAAACAAGCGGGGTGTTGTTGATGCAACAACGTGATAAGTTAACACTTGCTATGCTAAGTGCGTTTGCCGTTGCGATTACCGGTTTTGAGAGGTTTATACCTACTCCTGTGCCGTGGTTACGGTTTGGACTTGCCAATATCATCATACTGATAACGCTGATTCTGTATGGATTTAAGGCGGCCTTTACGGTTTCACTGATAAGAGTGATAGGGGGCTCAATCATAACAGGCACATTTTTAGGACCGGCTTTTGTGCTGAGTTTTAGCGGCAGCGTGTTAAGTGTGCTCTCTATGGGAGCCCTATATAAGGTTATGCCAGGAGTATTTAGCCCGATAGGACTTAGCCTTATTGGAGCGCTCTTTCATAATTTAGGACAAATAATATCTGCGTATTTTTTATTTATTCAAAATTTGAGGGCAATGCTTATAATAACGCCGATTATACTCTTTTTAGGGACACTTACGGGAGCGGCTAACGGAATAGTTACAGCAGTTGTACTTGAGCGCTTGAAAAAAAGTCAGAATAACGTACACAATACCTGATGAGGGTAAAGTGTCCGATGTGTAGTAAAGATGTTGAATGGAATGGTAATCCATTCAGGCCATTTTGTTCAGAGAGGTGTAAATTAACTGATCTGGGCAAGTGGGCAGCAGATGAGTACAGGATTGCCGGTAGCCCGCTCAATGACGATAACGCTGATTATAACAAAGATATAGAGGAGGAATAAAAAAATGATAAAAGTCGTGGTAGCCGGAGCATCCGGCAAGATGGGACAACGGATAGGCGTTTTGGCAACAGAACACCCTGAAATAACCCTTAGCGGAGCGTCTGAAAGGTCAGGGCACAGTGCAATTGGCAAAGACTTTGCCGACGTGGCAGGAGGCGCTAAAACCGGAGTTTTTATAAATAATTCTTCAGATGCTCTACGCGGAGCTGATGTGGTCATTGAGTTTACTGTGGCTGAGGCAACCCTTGAAAACTTAAAAACCTACGCCTCCCTCAAAATCCCAGCGGTCATTGGTACAACAGGTCTTAGTGCCGCACAAATCGAGGAGCTTAAACAGTTTGCTAAGACAATTCCAATCGTGTTTGCTCCTAACATGTCGGTAGGTGTCAATCTTCTTCTGAGAGTGCTTAAAGATGTGGCCTCAACGCTAGGTGATGACTATGACATAGAGATAGTGGAGGCGCATCACAGGCTGAAAAAAGACGCACCAAGCGGAACTGCGATTAAAATGGCTCAGGTGATAGCAGAGTCACTGGGCAGGGATTTAAACGAGGTTGGAGTATATGAGCGTAAGGGAATAATTGGAGAGCGTACTAAAAAAGAAATTGGAATCCAGACTGTAAGAGCCGGTGACATCGTCGGTGAGCACACGGTGATGTTTGGAGGAATGGGTGAAAGGATAGAGATAACCCATAAGGCATCAAGCCGTGATACCTTTGCTCGTGGTGCGCTAAGGGCAGCTCTATGGCTCAAAAACAAACCGGCAGGGCTTTATGATATGCAGGATGTACTGGGACTAAAATAGAAATAGGTAGAAGGAGAACACTTTGAAAGAACATCACGTATGTCCGTGGTATTTGGCTTATACGTTTGACAATCCGCTTAGAAATCTGGTGCATAAGCCGGAAAGACTCTTGATGCCGTACGTGAAAGCCGGCATGAGAGTGTTGGACATTGGTTGCGGCATGGGGTATTTCTCAATTGGTATGGCAAAACTTGTCGGAGGCAGCGGACACGTCACATCGGTTGATCTTCAGCAGAAAATGCTTGAAGTGCTAATGAAAAGGGCAAAACGCAACGGAGTCGCTAACCGTATAACACCGGTGAGATGCAAGGAGGACAGTCTTGAGGTTAGTGAAAAGGTGGATTTTGTACTTGCCTTTTGGATGGTTCATGAAATCCCTGATCAAAGCGGGTTATTCAGGCAAGTCAGCTCTATGTTAAATCCCGGAGCTAAAATGTTTATAGCTGAACCTAAAATGCACGTTAAAGAGCGAGATTTTGAAGCGTCAATTGAAACGGCCGAAGAACACGGGTTTTCTTTGGTGGAAACTCCAAGAGTATTTTTGAGCCAAAGTGCAGTGCTCGTGTTAAATAAATAGCGGCAGATGAAAGCAGTTTTTTTTATATTCATATTTTTTATGTTTGCTGTAAATCAAGCGGCATCCGCAGAGATAACCGGCACATATGTACGGGGAGAACATGGCTTAAACGGGGAAATTATATCTAAATCTGTCTATTTAAGCGCACCGCATGTGGTCTTAAAAGTAGAAGGAGCTCCGAATGGTTTTTGTCTGACTCGGGAGTCAGAGGACTCAGAAGAGGTTCTCTGCACAGGGGGTCAAATCATCGGTAAGACTTTGCAGCCAGGAACATACACAGTTTTCCCGGCCCCGCCTGCAAACAAACACAAAGAGTCGGTGTCCGTTTATACACAACCAGTTGCCCCTGCTAATAAAAGCAATTTGCCGTCAAAAAAGTAAAATCCGCAGCTCGCACAGATTTTCACAGATTTGTACTTTTTTATCTGCGTTTATCTGCGTCATCTGCGGATTAAATACTTTTTTATAATCCCTTACCTTATTTCCGCTTGTGTTTAACGCCCTCCATAACGGCTCCAGTGCCGGCTGATGTTACCATCTGGGCGTATCTGACCAGGTAGCCGGTTGTGATTTTAGGCTCTGGTGCTTTCCATTTTTTCAGTCTCTGCTTTATCTCAGCTGTATCAACAAGGAGTTCTATACTGCGCTCCGGAATATTAATTTTTATTTTATCGCCGTTTTCCACAATTGCAATAGTGCCTCCCTCCATGGCCTCAGGCGAAATGTGGCCAATACAGGGGCCGCGTGTGCCGCCGGAAAATCTCCCGTCTGTTATAAGCGCTACGGATTCACTTAGTCCCATGCCGGCTATTGTTGCGGTTGAGGAGAGCATCTCACGCATCCCAGGGCCTCCTTTTGGGCCTTCATACCGAATCACCACAACATCACCGGGTGTGATTTCCCCATTCATAATGGAGCACATTGCAGACTCCTCAGAGTCATACACTCGAGCTGTGCCCTCAAAAACCATCATATTTTCGATGATTGCCGATTGCTTCACAACTGCGCCGCCTGGAGCAAGGTTGCCTTTTAAAATCGCTATTCCGCCCTCTTTGTGATGGGCTTTTTCAACTGGCCTTATAACCTCCTCATCCTCGATCGAGGCCGTACGGATTATATCGCTTATGCGTTTACCGGAGACTGTCGGAAGATCGTGTATCAGGTGGCTAAGGCGCTTAAACACCGCCGGTATTCCTCCTGCGTAGTGAAGATCCTCAAGGTAGTTGGTTCCGCCGGGGAGCATATTAGCTATGTGCGGGGTTGTCTTGCTTATTGCGTTAAAAATCTCAAGCGGGAGCTTTACACCGGCTTCGTAAGCAATGGCCGGTATGTG
Organism: Nitrospirota bacterium; assembly: GCA_015233895.1. Taxonomy (NCBI): domain Bacteria; kingdom Pseudomonadati; phylum Nitrospirota; species Nitrospirota bacterium. The sequence continues at coordinate 109,684 of JADFXG010000005.1, forward strand.
AAGCACCGTGTTAGTTGAACCGCCTAAAGCAGTGTCCACTCTGATGGCGTTTTCAAAAGCCTTCATAGTCATTATCTTTCTGGGGGTAATGTTTTTCTTAACAAGTTCGGTTATGCGGGCGCCGCTTTCAAATGCGATACGCCGTTTCTCTGCCGATATGGCTAATGCTGTGGCCGAAAAGGGTAAACTCATCCCCAGAGCCTCTGTCACACAGGCCATCGTATTAGCCGTGTACATGCCCTGGCAGGAGCCTGTGCCCGGACAGGCACACATCTCAAGCGATTGTAAGTCTGAATCGTTTAACAATCCTCTTTTATATTTTCCAACGGCTTCAAAAGTGTCATTAACCATTGACAGGCGTTTGCCTTTAAGGTAACCGGAGTGCATAGGGCCTGCTGTTACCACTATGGATGGAATATTAATCCGGGCTGCTGCCATAATCATTCCAGGAGTTATCTTATCACAGTTGGTTAAAAGCACAAGACCGTCCAGTTGATGAGCGTTAGCAATAGCCTCTACCATATCCGCTATCAGTTCCCGCGATGGCAGCGAGTAGTGCATCCCTCTGTGTCCCATCGCTATCCCGTCACATATTCCCGGAACTCCAAAGAAAAACGGATAACTGCCACCTGTGTGTACACCCTTTTCTATAAAACGCTCCATGTCTCTCATGCCGGTATGTCCGGGTATTATGTCTGTAAAACTCGTAGCTACTCCAATGAACGGCTTATCCATCTCTGAGCGCGGTATTCCTGTAGCGTATAAAAGGCTCCTGTGAGGCACTCGCTCAAGCCCCTTTTTTATCTGATCGCTTCTCACTCTAACCCCCTTCAGTTACTAATTTGCAAACTTTTTGAACTCCCGAATCATTTCTGCTAATTTGTCCTTTCTCTGTAGCTTTTCCTTTTGCAGCATCTTCCTGTGCATGTCCTCATCCAGAGTAAGATAGACCTTTGAGTCGTATTCATAAATCTGTTTGTCCAATGTCCTGTGTTCATCCTCGATTTTTTTGAACACCTCATTACCTGTCCTTAGCTTATCTACTATCTCCTGCTCAGTCATTAATAAATACCTCCTTTTATGCTGTTAATAATTCTAACTGTTACATGGAATTCAGTATTTCGCCTGATAACTTAAAGGAGCTTTCTATGCAGTCGTTTACCCCTATTCCTTTGTACGAATTACCGTGCAAGTAAAGCCCCGAATGCTTTCGCTGCAATTGTTGAAGCCGCTCTAAAATTGTTGCGTGTCCTACATTGTACTGGGGAATGGCGCGCTGGTGCCGGTATATTCTTGCCAACTCAGGCTCTCCCTGAATACCCATTACGCTGGAAATTTCCTCCATTACCAGAGTCGTTAACTCTGCGTCACTCTTATTGGCTGACTCAGATGCCCTTGCGCCCCCTATCATGGTACGTAGCAAAATAAAACCCTCAGGCGCTCTGCCTGGAAATATACACGAGTCACACAACGTGCCCAATATCCTCTTGTTTGCTACCGATGGGACCAAAAAACCAAATCCGTCAAATACTTGCGTGAAACTCTCCACCTTAAATCCCATACACACTACGGCCACGCTGGGATACGGTATTTGAGCAAGTTCGCGTGTCATAGAGGCATCAAAATCTCTGAGTATCTCAGCAGAAGCATATGCCGGAGTTGATAAAACAACTCTGCCGGCTGTTACTGTCTCGCCGTTGTCAAGCGTAACCACGTAGCCGCTTTCTGCTTTGTCTATTGAGACAACTTTGGTGCTGGTTTTAACCCTCTGGCCAAGGTTTTCTTTAAGTGCGGCGATAAGAGAGCCCATACCGCCTTCAAATGATGTTAATTTACCGCCCGGACCTGCTGAGACCTCACGCTTGCTTTTCCTTGCATCCCACTTCATCCTGACCATGCCGCGTATGAGCCCGCCGTATGTTTGCTCAAGGTTATTGATTTTAGGAAAACACGATTTCAGAGATAGTTTAGAGGCATCACCGGCATAAATGCCTGAGGCCATAGGCTCAATGAGTGTCTCAAACGCTTCTCGTCCCAGACGTCTGACGGCGAAATCCCGCAGAGTCTCATCGTCCTGGCAGTTACGTGGAGCAACGGCCTCATAAAGCAGCCGGAGTTTACCTGAGAGGCTTAATAAATCAGAGGTCATAAATCCAAGCGGAGATTCCATCACTTGCCGCAGCTTGCCGTCTTTATAGATGTAACGTTTTCTGGCTTTGTCGCTGCTGCTTAGCGGCTGGAGGTTTAGCATATCGGCAAGCTCAAGGGTATTAGGCCTGTTATCCAAAAAGCCGTTAACCCCTCCCTCTAACGTGTAGCCATCATGTTTTTCAGTCCAAATTTTACCGCCTGTTTTTGTCTCTGACTCATAAACGGCAACGTCAAGCTCCGGTCTGCTCCTTAGCAACAAATAAGCAAGACTCAACCCCGAAATTCCACCACCCGCTATCAATACATCCATCTTATTTCATAACCCTTTACAAATCCTCTCTTAAGACTCCACCGCATCACACCGTCTAAAACCCTCACAGAGGGCTGCCTGATTAAAAAGTAATTTTGCTAAAGAGATCAACTAAAATGTATAAATTATTTGCACTTATCATGTTACATTATTATTACATCTAAAAGAGTAAAAAGTCAAAGATGAGTACTAAAAACCGAAAAAAATATTTGCTTTACTTATGGACTTATGCTAAAATGGCAAAGCTATCATCAGAATTATAGTTTTGGCCATTGTTTGAGATGGTTTTACAAATAATATTAAGGAGACTGTTAACTAAGGCGAAACTATGGCAGAAAAAAACTTAAAAAACGACAAATTAAACATACTCAGTGAATGTACAATAAGCACCGAGGTGGATGCTATAATGGCGTCCTTTTTGTACCACTTAAAATACACACTGGGAAAAGACGAGTATACAGCCACTAAACGGGACTGCTATAAGTGCATAGCCTTTGTTGCAAGAGACCATCTGATAGATAAGTGGCTGAAAACTCAGCAAACATACTACGAAAAAGACGCAAAGAGAGTGTATTATCTCTCATTAGAATTTCTTGTTGGGCGCTCTTTGGGTAATACTCTGGTTAATCTGGATATAGAGGAGGCAGTAGGTGAGGCGTTGTCCAACATAGGTTATGACATTGAGGAAATAAAAACCTATGAGTGGGATCCGGGACTAGGTAACGGAGGATTGGGGAGGCTTGCAGCATGTTTTATGGATTCGCTCGCCTCGCTTGAAATCCCGTCCTACGGTTACGGGATTCGTTATGAGTACGGGATTTTCTTCCAACGGATAAGAAACGGTTATCAGTTAGAAACTCCGGACAATTGGCTAAGATACGGTAATCCGTGGGAGATAGAGCGGCCAGAGTACTTATATGTTGTTAAGTTTTATGGCAATGTGAAAAACTATATCGATGGAGCAGGCAAATTACACCACGAGTGGGTAAACACTCAGGATGTTGTCTCAGTAGCGTATGACACTCCTATCCCCGGGTACAAAAACAACACGGTGTTAAATATGCGGCTTTGGTCAGCTAAATCCACACGTGAATTTGAGCTTGGGTATTTTCAGCATGGTGATTATGAAAGCGCAGTGGGCGATAAGGTTCAGACTGAGACAATCTCAAAGGTGCTTTATCCAAATGACAACATATTTGAAGGCAAGGAGCTGCGCCTTAAGCAGGAGTATTTCTTTGTTTCGGCAACACTGCAAGACATCATAAGAAGGTATAAGAAAAACCATCCTGACCGTGCGGATTTTAATAATTTTTCCGATAAGGTGGCAATTCAGTTAAATGACACACATCCTGCTATAGCAATAGCAGAGTTGATGCGGATTCTTATAGATGAGGAATGTCTTGGCTGGGATACTGCATGGAATATAACGACATCAACATTTTGTTATACAAACCACACAATAATGCCTGAGGCGCTTGAGCGCTGGACGGTGTCTCTTTTTGAAAAAGTGCTGCCGCGGCATCTTGAAATAATTTATGAGATAAACTCTCGTTTTCTGAATTTGGTGAGAGAGCATTTTCGAGGCGATGTCAATAAGTTAAGAACCATGTCGTTGATAGGCGAGGGTGGTGAAAAGCGCATAAGAATGGCAAATCTGGCCATAGTAGGAAGTCACTCGGTAAATGGAGTGAGCGCTCTTCATACGGAGATATTAAAGGAATCATTGTTTAATGATTTCTATGCTTTGTGGCCAAAGAAGTTTAATAACAAAACAAACGGCATAACCCAAAGGAGATGGCTGAGACTGTGTAATCCGGCTCTCTCTGCCCTTATCACTGAAAGTATCGGGGATAAGTGGGTGCGCGACCTGACAGAGCTTAAAAAACTCATACCGCTTGCTGAGGATTCTGCTTTTTTGGAAAAATGGCGTGAGGTTAAGTGGTCAAACAAGTTGTCTCTGGCAAAGTGTTTCGAGGCCCACAACCGAATCAGCGTTAATGTTGATTCCTTGTTTGACTGTCAGTTTAAGCGGATACATGAGTATAAACGCCAGTTGCTTAATGTTATTCATGCTGTGACACTCTATAACGCTCTGAAGGAAAATCCAGGAATGGATATGGTTCCGCGCAGTGTTATATTTGCTGGAAAAGCGGCGCCGGGCTATTTTATGGCAAAGCTAATAATTAAACTAATAAATTCCGTAGCACAGAAGATAAACTTTGACCCCGACGTTAGAGACAAGCTAAGGGTGATTTTTGTCGAGAACTATTCGGTTTCGATTGCCGAGACACTTCTTCCGGCAGCCGATCTATCCGAGCAGATTTCCACAGCAGGCACAGAGGCCTCAGGGACCGGCAACATGAAATTTGCACTTAACGGCGCACTGACAATCGGCACACTGGATGGAGCAAATATAGAAATTCAAAAAGAAGTCGGAAAGGAAAATTTCTTTGCGTTTGGTTTAACAGACAAACAGGCTGAAGCACTGAAAGCCGGCGGCTACAATCCACATGCCTACTATGAAAACAACCCTGTGCTTAAAAAAGCTCTTGATATGATAGATTCAGGGTTTTTCTCACCGGAGGATCCTGATCTTTTTAAACCCATCGTGGATTCACTTCTTAAACACGGCGACAATTTTTTACTACTTGCCGATTTTGCCTCTTATGAAAAAACTCAACAACAGGTGTCAGACGTGTATAAAAATCAGGCTCTTTGGAGCAAACGTTCCGTACTAAATGTTGCCAACACAGGGTTTTTCTCAAGTGACAGGACAATTATGGAATACGTAAAAGATATATGGGGCACAAAAGCCATCCATATTGAAATCTGAAGCAGTATAAGACAAAGGATTGTTTACTAAATTCTGTGACTTTGAAATAAACTTTTGTATTGCGCAGTATAGACCTTGAAAAGGATAGTAACAATAACGCTGCTTTTTATTGTGCTATCACCATTAAACTCGAAAGCTTCTGAAAATATCTTAAAAAACGGCGGGTTCGAGGAAATAAAAAATGTAAGGCCTGTCTCGTGGAATGCTCTTTTCTGGTATTACAGGCCAAATGCCGTGTATCCTGGGCTGTCTGACGTATCACCTTTTGAGAAAAAGTATTATCTAACCCTAAAAAATGTGGAACCTGGAGAGAGTCAGGTTACTCAGGCTCTGACAGTTGTTCCCTCAACGATTTACAGGATTTCATGTATGGTAAAGGCCTCTTCAGTTAGTACCTCCGGGTCAGGCGCTTATGTTGGACTAAGGGAGCGCCATGTACCACCGAACGTTTTAGCCGGAACTTTTGGTGATATGTATGGAAATTACAGGTCTATGGGCGGATACTCCGGCTACCTGTATGACACACGCGGAAAGTGGGTTCCACTTTCCGCAACAGTTAAAACCTCATACTTTCAGACCACTCTAATGGCTGTAGCAGGACTTGGCGCATATGGGAAATTCTCAACAGGTGAGGCATTTTTTGACAACTGCTCGGTAACCAAAAACATAATTAATGACGACACAGTATATCATTTTAAAAATAACAGAAGTATCTCTGATTATTTATCTGTTTCAGGCCCTGAGGCAAAATTCGTCCTTTATAACACAACCTTAGGAGTCGTGTTTTTTCTTATATGCGTTTTTGGAATTAAAAACCGCTTCTTCATAGATACTGTCGGACGGGATTTAGCAGTGGTGTTTGCAACTGCTTTAACAGTACGCATTTTGGCTGCTTTTTATATCGAAGGGTATCCTTTTGATATAGAGCTCTTTAAAAAATGGGCTGTTTATATTGGACAAAAAGGAATAGGGAATTATTATTCCGGTGAGATTTTTGCTGATTATCCGCCAGGGTATATTTACATTCTTTACGTTTTGCAACTGTTAGGGCGTATCTTTTCTATCGTACCGGATTCAAGTCTGTTTTTTGTAGTTTTAAAATTGCCGGCAATTACTACAGACCTTCTATGTGCCGTTATCATTTATAAAACCGCAAAGCAAAAGGGCTTAGACCAATCCATGTCACTTGTGCTTTCAGCGCTTTTTCTCTTTAACCCTGCAATTGTAGTAAACTCAAGTGTATGGGGACAGGTAGACTCTGTTTTTACCTTAGCTTTGGCAATGGCGGCATGGTTTTTAGTCAACGGCAGGGTAGAAAAATCAATTCTCTCCTTTACCTTAAGTATTTTAATTAAACCGCAAGGGCTCATATTCATACCCGTATATCTGTGGGCGTTTATACTTAGTACAGAAAAAAGACGGTATTTTTATTCAATTTTCTTAGGCGCTGTTCTGTTTTATGCGGCCTTCATACCATTTTATGGCAAAATTGAACTTATTAGTCCTATTAAATTTTTTGTTGGAAAATTTAACCAATATCCGTTTGCAACAAACAGCGCTTTTAATCTGTATGCGCTATTTAATGGAATGAGTGTGCCGGTTGAAAATATATTCTTTCTTCTGAGTTATAAAACCGCAGGACTTTTAATGGTTTTGACAGGTATAGCCGTTTCATTATATGTTTATATTAAAAAGAAAGATATAAATTACGTTTACTTTACGGCATTTTTCTTATTTACATTTTTCTATGTATTTGCAACGCAGATGAGTTCCAGGTACATTTATCCGGCATTAATATTTTCATTTTTAGCATTCATAGCAACAAGGGATTTTAGATTAATCCACCTGTATGCACTCTTTTCGTTGACTATGTTTCTCAATGATTCTCACATCCAGTACCTGTCTGTGCACAGCATTTACCATGTTGAGTTTTTTACGATTTTTATGAAAAGTGTTTCAGTTTTAAATATAATTGCCGCTCTGTATCTTACAGCTCTGTATTATATGGAAAGCAGAGATTCTTACACTCAAATTTAGAGCAATTAATACAAATCAGTCCCATTTTTTTGTTATTAATAAATTTTTTTAAGTCTTTTTCAAGAGATATAAATGCCGGTAATATTCTTAATGGTGCAAAAGTTTTAATATTCTCAGTAACCAGGTAACCTTCTACATAGGAATGGCTGGCTTAAGATTGCACCGGACAAAAGAAATCCACAAGCAGACGTAAAGTCTCAGGAGGAGTGGGGAAAAAATTCCCAAAGATTATTGAAGAAATGAATAACCAATGGCCGGGGGAAAAGCCGCTTAAAATAATGTTTCAGTATGAAGCCCGTTTTGGTCTTATCTCTGATATAAGGCGCTGCTGGTGTCCAAAACCAACTCGCCCTCTCTGTAGCGCTACAGTAAGTCAAGAATATATTTATGCCGCTGTTTCTGTTGAAGACGGAAGCATTGATACACTCTACCACATGTTAACACTGATTGTATGCAGATTTTCATTGATGAGCTCGCATATAGGCATCCCAACCACAGAGTAGTCATGATACTTGATAACGCAGGTTGGCACAAGACAAAATCTCTTAAGATTCCATCCAATATGAAATTTAAGTATCTCCCCCCATATTCACCAGAACTTAATCCTGTTGAACATATATGGGATGATTTCCGTGAAAAATATTTCCATAGTCACTTTTTTGATTGTTTCGACTCTTTTGAAAATCACCTGGAAAAATCATTGTTTGACTTAGAAAATAATAAAGAGCGGGTACTCTCTACTGTTGCCTGGCCCTGGATTATCAATGCTCTCATGAATTAGAATTGGAATTATTTAAGGCAGAAATTGAGTCAAAGATTGAAAGAGCGAGTAAAGAAAATATTAAATGGATGTTTTTGTTTTGGATTGGCCAGTTGGCTGCATTTACTGTAATTTTGAAAATGTTCATTAAATAACCAAAGACGCCTCTAACCCCCAAAGTCTTCATTTCAAATAACGGCTTATAGACGCGGCTTAGCAATAATTTCAAGGATTTTTAGATCGAAAAATCTTTTAGAAGCAGCGCTTCGGATAACCAAAACAGTATCTGCTCCTCTGCCGGTTCCAGCCACGGCTAAAACGTCAACACCCTCGGCAATAAGCCCGGCATCGGCTGCCATCATGACAATCTCACAGCATACCTTTGTGCCCTCTCCAAAACGCCTCAGCGACTGTGCCACTATCAATGTTGGATACAGACCGTTAAACTTCTGCGCAAAGGCGGATTCAATTGAATGAGTCACCATGGTCCCTGTGTAGAGGATTGCGCCGTTTTGTTTTATCTTTGATGCTATCTCGGGCTGAATTTCATCCGTATTAGCCTCCTTAAAACCATGACTGTGGGTAACTGCTATCAGATTTATACCTTTTCCCTTAAATGCCTCTGAATAGATAAGCCCTGTATCGCCGCCAGTTGTAGCCACAACTACATCTTTTAAGCCCATCTCAGTCACGGCATTGAGAGAGAATTTTAGACAATCTTCAGCGTTTTCTTTTCCAGGCCTTTCAAAATAGTAAATTTTTTTTTCAATTGCCGCCATTTAACTCACCCCTCTTGTTATAAAGATTCATCGCTTTTTGCGGTCCCTCTGCTATGATACACTCTATGGCAGACATAGCCTCATTGATGGCATCCAATATCAACGGAAACTCATTAGGCGTAAACTTGCCAAGCACATAGTCCTCCACAGCGATGTACGGGTCCCTTCCAACACCGATCTTCACTCTGTAAAAATCCTTAGTTGCAGCATGTTCTATGACAGAAGCCACCCCTCTGTGGCCGCCTGAACTCCCTCCGTATTTTATCTTTAACCTGCCAGGGGGCATATCAACATCGTCCTGTACAATGACAGATCTCTCCGGATCCATTTTCACAAGCCGGCCAACCGCTGTGCCGGATAAATTCATAAAAGTAAGTGGTTTTAGCAGACAAACCTCTTCACCCGCAATCTGGCATTTACCGGTAACAGCCTGAGCTTTCCCTCCCTTCATATCAACATTAAAGCGCAGGGCAAGCTCGTCTAATACCATAAACCCAACGTTGTGCCGGGTTTTTTTGTACTTGCAACCCGGATTTCCTAATCCCACAACCACCCACAAAGTTACTTTTCCTTAATCTCCTGCTTCCCCTTTTTCACTACCTCAGGCTCCTTTGCTGTTACCGCCCCCTCCTCAGCCTGTGCAGACTCAAGCATTGCCGTTGCCGACACTGTACAGATTGACTCTCCCTGGTCAGTCAGAATTTTTATTTTCTCTTCTGTCTTAATATCAGAGACATGCAGGGAGCCCCCAAGCTCAAGCTTTGTAACGTCAAGCTCTATGTGGGCCGGTATATCATCGGGCAGACTCTCGATTTCTATTTCTCTTAATCCGGTTTGCAGAAGTCCCCCATCCCGTTTAACACCAATAGGAGTCCCTTTTAATATTATGGCAACATTTACCCGCACTGTTTCCTGAAGGGATATTTCCTGAAAATCCACGTGAAGCAACTCACCTGTAACCGGTTCCACCTGATGGTCTTTCATCAGGGCAACAGCCGTAGTGCCGTCTGAAAAATTGAGGTTTACCAGGATCTGCTCATGTGCTGAGGCATTAACAAAAGGAACTAACTCTTTTCTGCTAAAGCGGATTGGCATTGACTGTCCCTTTTTATACATAACGGCCGGAATCATTCCGTCTCTGCGATTTGTCCGGGCAGCACCTTTGCCTATACTATCTCGTTTCTGTACAGCTAAATTAACTCTTTCCATATTTTCTTACGTCCTCCTAAGTATTTAACCTTAAACAAGGCCGTCTAAAGCCTTGTAATCTATACAAACAATGAACTTATTGACGACTCCTCATATATTCTTCTGATAGCCTCACCCATTAGCGCCGCCACTGAAAGAACCACAAGCTTCGGACACTTATCACTCTTGTCGTAAACGGGAATAGTGTTTGTCGTTATGATCTGTTCAATCACCGAATTATTGATTCTGTCTATAGCCGGGCCTGAGAGAACCGGATGAGAGCAGGCAGCATATACCTTTAGCGCGCCATTATCTTTCAGTATGCTGGCTGCCTGTACTGTGGTTCCTGCGGTATCAATCATATCGTCCAAAATCAGAACGTCTTTTCCCTGTACCTCTCCGATAACATTTTCAGCCGTACATTCGTTGGCGTTTTCCCGGCGTTTATCAATAATGGCAAGCGAACACTTAAGCCGCCTTGCAAAAGACCGTGCTCTTTCAACGCCTCCGGCATCAGGGGAGACAATCGTTAGATTCTTCACCGGAAGGTGTTCCCTTATGTAAGTTAGCAGCACAGGTATTGCATAGAGATGGTCAACAGGAATATTAAAAAATCCCTGTATCTGACCGGCGTGTAAGTCAATAGTCAACACTCTGTGACAGCCCGCCACGGTTATTAAATCGGCAACAAGCTTAGACGATATGGGCACACGAGGCTGAACTTTCCTGTCCTGGCGCGCATATCCAAAGTACGGAATAACCGCAGTTATTCTGCCGGCTGAGGCCCTCTTTAAGGCATCAACGATAAGAAGCAATTCCATTAAATTATTATTAACAGGATTGCACATAGACTGGATAACAAAAACGTCATGCCCGCGAACATTTTCATTAACCTGAACGGAAATCTCACCGTCTCCAAATGTTTTAACAATAGTGTCTGTAAGCCCTACTTTCAGAAACTCTGCAACATCTGCTGATAACTGACGGTTAGAGTTGCCGGTAATTATCTTTATTTCTTTTAACATACCGCTCTCCTCATATATTTAAGGTAATTCACTAACACTCTCATCTTTGCTTGCCCACACCTTGTATGCCAGACGGCAAACACTTAAATACAAAACTGGGGCGGGAGGATTCGAACCTCCAAATGGGAGATCCAAAATCTCCTGACTTGCCGTTTGTCGACGCCCCAACAACAGCATCCCACTATAACCCATAGAGCGGTATTGTATATAAATAACACTAAAATTGTCAAAATAAACTAAATGATGACAAAGTTAACTACAAATTCAGTTTTAATTTTCTATTTCGGATTTAACTTAAACTCATTTGGTATAATCTCATATTATGTGCGGGATTTTTGGAATCGTTACCAACGGCTCTGCTGTAAGCCCTGTGTTGGTTAGCCAAATTACTAACATACTTAAACACAGAGGCCCGGATGATGAGGGTTATCTTGCCGTAAATTCCAAAACCGGAGCAGTTTATAATCTGACAGGTGATGACAGTGTAATAGCAGGCAGGCACATAAATTCATTTAATGAACCGGTTAATATGTTTTTAGGGCACAGACGGCTTGCAATACTGGATCTGTCTCCTGCCGCACATCAGCCAATGAGTTATCAAAACCGGTACTACCTCATCTATAACGGTGAAATCTATAACTACGTGGAGTTACGTGATGAGCTACGGGCGGAGGGTTACAGCTTTACGTCAAACAGCGACAGCGAGGTTCTTCTTGCCTCATATGACAGATGGAAAGACGGCTGCGTTGACAAGTTTAATGGTATGTGGGCTTTTGCAATCTATGACAGGGTTGACAACAGGCTTTTTTGCTCACGTGACCGTTTTGGCGTTAAACCTTTTTATTATGCAACGGGCAAGTTTGGAGTTGCCTTTGCCTCGGAAATTAAAGCGCTCCTTGCATTTCCTGATATTAAGCGAACTGTTAACGAGGCTGCTCTGTACGACTACCTTGCAACAGGGAACGAGGGGCAGTTTCTTACAGAAATCGATGAGCTTCCACCTTCTCACACTTTAACTATTGAGCTACATAGCGATTTGAAGGTAAAAATAAAAAAATATTACACATTAAATATAAACCCTGCGTTAAATGCCTCAGATGGTGTTACAGCAGATGGCGCCGCACTTAGAGTCAGGGAGCTTATCCTTAGCTCGGTGTCCTTACGGCTACGCTCCGATGTAACTTGCGGCAGCTGCCTAAGCGGTGGCATTGACAGCACCTCTATAGTCTGCGCAATAGATTCATTTATAAAAAAAGAACACATGTCTCAAGTTGGCGTAAGCCAAAAAACCTTTACGGCAAGCTATAAGGATGCGGCAATTGATGAAAGCCGCTGGGCTCAAATTGTGGCATCACAGACAAACACTCAATGGTATCAGACCTATCCAACCGCTCATGAGCTTCTAAATGATTTGGATGATCTCATCTACACTCAGGATATACCCTTCCGGTCAACCAGCATATACGCTCAGTACAGGGTAATGAAGCTTGCCCATGAGCACGGCGTGAAAGTCCTGCTTGACGGACAGGGGGCTGATGAGCTTTTTGCCGGGTACCCAATGTTTTACGGCGCTTTTTTTAGTAATTTACTCATTGAAGGAAACCTCAAAAGGTTTATCTCAGAACTTGCCCACATGGGTAATGCTCCGCTTAGTGCCACATCTGTGCTTACATATATGCTAAAGTCCTCGCTAATGAAATCAATTCCGGATTCCCTTAAAAACATCTTTACCGGGGGACTTAACAATCATTTGTCTGAGCAGTTTAAAAATGCACATAAGGGACGGCTTTCGGCTATTCTTAACGAAAAATACTCAGGCAGCCTCAACACCATGCTTATGCAGTACATGCTTAAGGAAAACCTGCAGTGCCTTCTTAAGTATGAAGACAGAAACTCTATGCGTTTTTCAATAGAGTCCAGAGTTCCTTTTGCTGACGACACACCGCTTATTGAGTATGCGTTTTCTCTTCCCGGAGCGTTTAAAATCCATAACGGCTGGAGTAAATATGTTTTCAGAAGGGCGGTATCAGGTCTTGTACCGGAGGCCATCCAGTGGCGGAAAGACAAGGTAGCTTTTAACACTCCGGAAAGACTATGGATTAAAGAAATATACCTTTACCTCATGCAGAGCATTAAAAGCGAAACAGCCGGTTATTTTAAGCCGGCTGTGTCTGAAAAGTTAATGAACTCCCCGGGGGGATGGAGAGCCATTAATTTATCGTTATGGCTAAAAGCTTTAAAAAAACCGTCCGTTTTCAGATAATTCCATTATATGCTGCACACACCGGCTAAAGCGCTTGATCTTACCGTGTTGTGTACGGCCATTGCAATGTCAGGGAAAAAGTACAAGGTATCACAAGCTGGGCAACGGTATATAGAGCCGCTGACATAGTTGCCTCTTAAAGTAAGTTCACTATGGCAATCATCACATCTAAACATGGCGTACCTCCTTTTTTATTGAAAAGCCATTGAATGTGCCGGGAAAGAAATCTCAAGGTCGAGCTTCTTTACCAGTATAAACAGGTATCTAAGCGCCTCGTCATGATCAGGAAACTCTCTCACAAGTGATTTAGTCTGAGGTAACCGTATGAAGGACGATACACTATCACTGTCTCTCTTTACTACCTCTACTGAGTAGATAGTACTACCTTCGATGAAATAATGATTTCTTCTTATCTCTTTCATTTTATTCATCTCCTTTTTTTAAGTTTCCTTCTTGTTTCTCTCATCCACTTAGTTATTTATCGGACATTCGACCTATAATAATTAGTAGTGCAAAAAGCATGCCAAAATATAACCGTCTGATTAACCATAAAACATCCGTAATTTAAGTGTTTCTTAATGACAGTAGATTCCTCAAATGGAAAGGTTTTCCCCAAAATGGCAATTTTTGCCACATTTTGTCAAACTTTTGTGGCAAAGTCAAATCTTATGATTGTTATAATTAGCAAGTTTCTTCATGATTTCAATATTATTTGTCAATTTTCTGTCATTTAATACAAAATTGAGTTACTGCATGAGTCATACCGAGTCGCATTCAGAAAAAATCTTAACCACAGATGGACACAGATACACACAGATAAATTAAATATTCATAATCTGTGTTCATCCGTGTTTATCTGTGGTTTATCGTTTTTTGTAATCTACTTTTTTGACGGCTAATTGGTCTCAATAGAGAAAAAAATACTCTCTCATCTCCTCTGTAATCTTAGTCTCTTCCTCGTTTAATCTGTTAAAAACACCACGGAGCTCTGAAATATCAGAAGAATCCACAGACATTCCCTCTGATGTATCCTCATACAACGCTATAGCCATTATACCCTCCTGTTATTCCAATTCTAATTCAATTGTCTAACTTTGTTGGCTTCGTTACAAGCTCCTCAACGTACTAAAAGTACGCCTGCGTCGCTTGCTCCTTGCCGCCGCGTTATACTTCTGAATTAAAATCAGAATTATTTATTATACGAAACAATTTATAAACAAACTTACTTTTTATAAGCAAATATCGTGCCAATTGGGTTTTTAAGCTGCGGATGCTCTATAACTTAATATTTCTCTGCCCTGCTATTATACCGGTCGGCAATACAATATCAGACAGGAGAGGGCTTTCCTTTATCGTAATACATGGCAAGCCAGTTTTTCTTGAAATCGTAAAACCTGTGTTCTTTTATGGCAGTACGGATTTTATCCATAAGGTCAAGATAGAAGTGAAGGTTATGTATAGTGTTTAGCCTCATAGATAGGATTTCACGGCATCTGTAGAGATGGTTAAGATAGGCTTTGCTAAAATTTTGACAAGTGTAGCAGCTACAATCCGGGTCAAGCGGGGATTCATCGGTTCGGTACTTTGCTCCCTTTATGGTGATACGGCCTCTTGAAGTCAACAGAGTGCCGTGTCTTGCTGTTCGGGTTGGAATCACACAGTCAAACATGTCAAAACCAGCGCTTACTGCATTTAAAATGTCCTCTGGAAATCCTACCCCCATCAGATAACGGGGCTTTTCCTGCGGCAACTCATCTTCCATATACTCCACTATCTCATACATCAGCTCCCTGGGTTCGCCGACACTCACCCCGCCAAGAGCGTAGCCCTCAAAATCCAGCTCCCTAAGCTCATGTGCGCTCTGTAAACGTAAGTCTTTAAATACTCCCCCCTGAATGATTCCAAACAGGCTTTGACCCTGATGCGGTGTGTTTCTGCAGATTTTAGCCCACTTTGATGTAAGCGCCATAGACTCTTGTGTGTATTGATATGTGGATGGGTATGGGGTGCAGTCATCAAAAGCCATGATTATATCAGCCCCAAGAGCCGTCTGAATTTGTATTGCCTCGGCAGGCCCTATGAAATGCGTTGAGCCATCCAGGTAGGATTTAAAAACCACTCCCTCAGCGGTTATTTTTCTAAGGGGTGAGAGACTGAATATTTGAAACCCGCCGCTATCGGTTAAAATTGGTTTGTGCCAGTTGATAAACCTGTGCAATCCGCCAAAATTAGAAATAAGTGAGCTCCCAGGCCGCAGGTACAAGTGATACGTGTTACACAGAATTATCTCCGCTCCCAGGCCGGTAAGCTCATCAGGCGTTACCGCTTTTACAGTTCCCATGGTTCCTACAGGCATAAATACCGGTGTTTCTATTGTTTTACCTCTTACACTTATGGCCGCATGCCGGGCTTTTCCGTCCGTTGTCAATAATTTAAAGTTCATCCGGTAAAAAGTATATCATTATTCAGGGATTCCTAACAAAGTCTGTCTGAAAATCGTGGTATGCTGTGTCATTCTGTGACAATGTGTGTCATATTTATAACACTTTATGTCAATATAGTGTAGTTTTAAAGCAGATAAGTTCTTGATTTTAATAATTATTTGGTTTGGCATGAAATGTGCATACATATATGCGATACGGTTTTACCGTGTTGCAATTTTCCCTAACACTAAAGTGGGGTCGGACCCTCGGTATCTGTTATGTAATTTTACGTAATATTTGCTGGGCAGACCCCCAACCTTTTCTCTTTTTACCCGTGGTTTCTTGTTGGTACGCCTTAGTATGAAAAAAATGGAAACAGCGTTAAAGGAAGGTTTTCAGAGTTGTTTCTATGTCTCCTGACATATTTTATTACGTCCGGTACGTTTTGCTCTGTACAATGCCTCATCAGCACGGCTAAGCAGGGTTGCCTGCACATCACCTGTTTTGAGTTGGCTGACCCCTATGCTGACCGTTATAAAAAACTCCTCGTTTTCATATTTGACAGGTGTTTTAGCAAGAGTAACCCGTATCCGCTCTGCCACTGCCACTGCATCAGCAATCAAGGTCTCAGGCAGCACAACGGCAAACTCCTCTCCCCCAATGCGTCCCCAAAAATCATTAACCCTCAGCCCTGATGTTTGTACAATACGTGCCATTGTGCGCAACGCCTCATCCCCTGCCCCATGCCCACGGGTGTCATTAACAGATTTAAAATTATCGAGGTCTGTCATCATCACACTGAATACGTGGCCATACCGGCGGGAACGCTCTAATTCTGCTGCCATAAGTTCCATAAAGTATCCGCGATTGTTAACACCTGTCAGGGGATCAGTGTGCGCCATTTTTCTTAACTCTTGCTCCCGCATATTGAGCTTAGTCATAGAATTATCCAACTGCTTTACCATAGCGTTAAATGCCTCGGAAAACTCGCCCATAAAATCCACCCGCTGTGTGAAATCCCCTGAGGCGATTGCTTTGGTCTGCCATGTCAGATGACGCAAAGAGGCCTGAAGTCCTTTTACTGTTCCTGCGATGTAGCCTTTTTTGCGCACAGGATAGTTAAGATCCCCAACGGAGGTTGCCAGTATAGCATTACGTACCTCAAGCAGTGATTCATAAAGGTGTAAGAAACCATCAATATTGATAAACTCACCAGGAGGCTCTGCCGGGACAGCCCGTGCATCAAGCAAAGTTTTAAGTGATTTGAGCACACCGTCAACGGATGCTAACGGTTCATCCGATGTGTAGTTCACGGCTCTGCTTTAACCGCCTTTGCCGAAAAACGACAGGTACGATCCCCCGTGCACCAGCAGTCAATCTCTTTTACTTTAAACTTCATACCTGAAAAACTCTCCAGAAGTGCTGCTATAAAACCCTCGTCATAGACGCAAACCTCGTGGTCAAGCTCCGGTAATCCGGAACAGTCCAGATCCTCAGACACAGTAAGGACAAACTCCCCGGCCTCCACATCGGCCTGTTCAAGCCGCAAGATGCCGATTCCCATATCTTTCAGCACCTGTTGCAGCTCCCGGACAAACTCACCAAGGTCATTGGTTGGCGTCAGCTTATTAGCGTAGAATTCTTTACCGGAAAGATTGCCGGCTTCGTAAAAAATCCGGTCAGTCATTTCCGTACCTACGTGGCTTTCAAGTACATCCCGAAACGTAAACAAGAGCAGGCGATACACCTCAAGATTGGTCTTGTTGCCGAGATTTGGGCGCCCAGTTGCAATGTCGCCCAAAAGTTCCCATGAAAATTTATACTTTCTGTCATCAGCCATTAGTAATATACTCCTTTTGCCTCAGTTGAGGGATGTGCTTTTTTTCTTGTTTATCAAAGAGGTTATTCTATCACGTACCATGCCGGCAATCTTGTCGGGATCAAACTTGCCGATAAAATCATCGGCACCTGCCTGCATGGCTTTCCCCACGTTAGACTCTCCGGTCATAGAGCTGTGTAAAACCACATAAAGGCTGGAAAGTTTAGGGTTTTCCTTTATCCTCCGGACAAACGAAAAACCATCCAGCCCCGGCATTTCTATGTCAGAAATTATCAGATGGAATCTGTCACTTATTAGAATGGTATCTTTTGAAAAATCCTCCAGCATCTGGTACGCTGTCACGGCACTATCCAAAAGTGTATAGGTCAGCCCAATCTGCTCTAACACCGACTGAACCATGGTCCTTGCCGCCCTTGAGTCGTCAACAACGAGCACGTGGTAGTCCTTAAAGTTAACTGTGTCCTCAATAAGTTCCTCTTTGACTTTATCTGAAATTTTGTCATCAATACCAATTATTTCACCAAGAATTTTCTCTATGTCAAGAATCTGAACCGCCTTGTCCTCTTCAATATATGTGAGGGCTGTGAGGTAGGCCGATTTTCCCATTACCGAGGAGGGACTTTTAATATCTGACCAGCTTTTGTTTATCAGAGCGTTAGGTTCTTTAATTAAAAAACCGTGCACACTTTGGTTGTATTCACATATGATTACATAGCTTATAGTGGCTTTGTAATCAAATCTGCCCATTCCCAATGCATCCGACAGGTCTATTGTAGTTATGGCTTTCCCTCTGAAGTTAATTGTCCCCTTTACAGAGGGGTGAGAATTTGGCATCTTAGTGATTTTTGACGGACATTCTATTACCTCTATTATCTTAAATACGTTTATTCCATAGAGCTGTCCATCTGATAAAAAAAACGTCAGCATCTCCATCTGGTTAGATGCGGCAAGATTTGTACGCTGGTTGACCTCCTCCATTAATTCGCTCATCTTAACTCCTCCCTGATAATTAATTTTATAATAGCGTACTTCACTCTCTTTCAAGCTTTGAGTTGTATTATAGCACATTGAAAATTAAAGGTTATACATGATACCATATAAAAGGTGGATCGTTTGACGGTGAGAATTATGAATGACGGCTGACAGGGGGTGTTTATAAATGGGCGGAAAATATTGGGATGACATGGAGGAGTTCATGTCTATTCACGAACGGGTAAAGAAACTGTTTCACAGCACCGATGGCGACGCACTAACCCAACAGTCATGCGCATGGAGTCCACCTTTCGATATATATGAAACTGAGAAAGAGTTTCTCGTCAAAGCCGATATTCCGGCTGTCGATGAGGAAGATGTGTCTATAAGCACGGAGGACAACGTGCTAATAGTAAAGGGACAGAGGAGACCCGACACAGACGCCGGTAAGGAATTTTACCACTGTATGGAGCGGAACTTTGGGAGGTTTATGCGCTCCTTCTTTCTCCCCGACACGGTTGACTTCGGTAACATCAATGCAACTCTTATTGACGGTGTGCTGACAGTTACCCTTCCAAAACGTGATGATAAGACTGTAGAGCAAAAAATTAAAGTTACCTTTTAAAAAGGATATTCTTACGTATGCTTGTTGGAATAATGAGTGATTCACATGATAATATGGATAATCTCAGGCGTGCCGTTACGGTGTTTAATAAAAGAGGTGTATCAAAGGTTTTTCATGCCGGGGATTTTACATCCGGCTTCACCTTCAGGGTACTTAGAGATTTAGAGGCTGAGTTTACCGGTATATTTGGCAACAATGACGGCGATATATACTTGTTAAACAAACACTCTTCCGGCAGAATTTTTAAACAGCCTTATGAATTTATGCTTGATGGGAAAAAAGTGGTCATGATTCATGAGCATTTTTTAGTTAAAGCTCTTACAAACTCAGGGCTCTATGATATTGTCATATTCGGACATACTCACGCAGCACTTAAGGAAATGGCAGGGGGCACGCTTGCTCTAAACCCAGGGGAGTTATGTGGATGGCTTCATGGCAGCTCTACCGTGGCCGTTTTGGATACGGATTCACTGGAGGCTGAGATAATCAGGCTTGGCTGACATCTTGACAAAGAAGTGCTGCCACTGATAATATATTTCGATTTATGGCGCATTGTCATAAAGAGAGATCTGTTGTAACTAAAGTACTGAAAGGGCTCTGTACAGGGCCTAAATATATATAGTGACTTTAAACACAAAACAGGAGGAAAGAAAATATGTTCGGAGAAGTATTAATGAGAAAACAACAGTATCTGTCAGCAGTGAAAAAAATGAATCTGCTATTTTTATCAGTAACTATTTTGGCGGTGTTTTTTTATGCGTCTATGGGGTACGCAGGTGTAAATACACCCGAGACGCAAGCTCAGCCTATTCCGGATTCAGAATCTGTTACAAAAGGTTTCAAGGATACTGGCAAGTCAGGGCCAAGCAAAGAAGAGACAATCGCGTTTATACAGGAAAGATGCGATAATCTGAAATATATGGACGATAAAATTGTTGACAGAGTGTATCTTGAGGGATGTAATCTGGTGCTTTTGCAAACATACGGGAGGTTTGGACAAAAGGATACACAAAAAGTGAAGATAACAATACCTTTGGCTGATATGGACCCTTTAGTTATCAGACTGGGTTTTGACCCAAACCGTGTACTTTACACAGGCTTTATTAACTCAGGAGTTCAATTGAACTCAAAAGATGAGCAGAATAAGATAACTGTATTTAAAGAATATTATGATTCCGAGGGCAAGTATAAGAAAGAGGAGTCAAAGGCCATTAATGCTATATTTCACTGTAAGAATGAAACCGTTGCGCAGAAAGTTGCAAATGCTGCTGCACACTTAATAGAAATCTGCGGCGGTAAAAAAGATCTGTTTTAGTTTTTTGTAAAAGGTAATAGCCTTTGTAGTTAACTCTCTGCTAACAAAAAACCGGACTTTTGGGGGTTAACAACCCCCATACAGTGCGGTAAACCACGCTTTTTAATATATCCTTAACTAATGATATACCTAAATTAAGTCCATAAGCATTTCAAAAAATTTTGCATAAGCAAGGTTAAACTCTTGACAAATATGGGCAAAATCATATAAATTTATTGTGACTTAAGTATTATTAGGAAGAGAAATCGGCAAAAGGTCGGGAAAAGAGACCTTGACACAGGTTGCCGGTTTCACATGTCGGGCTTACTAAAGTAAGAAAAAATGCTCCTTTACGGGGTATTACAAAATTGTTCTAAAAATGGAGGGTTTAGACATGGAAAATGTTGCGCATGGCGGCATGCATGTGTCAGGAGGTATTCATCACGAAGTAGAGTTGAGCGCTTGGCCTTTTGTTACGGCCGTAGGTAGTTTCCTATTACCTATTTCTTTTATGCTTGCTTTTTCATGGGGGATATCACATTTGGGTCTCCTTGTAGCGGGGATTGCTCTGGTTGTTGTTCTGGTCGGACTTTTTGGCTGGCTTAATGAGGCTCATGCCAAAAAAGGCGAGACCTCTATAAGCAAGATAGCTATAATTATATTCATATGTTCTGAGGTAGCACTTTTTGGAGGATTGTTTGCTGGATACTTATACACCCTTTTGCCTGCCGGAGTGTGGCCGCCAGCCAATACACCTGCAGGTGTGCCTCCACTTGGACTTGCAGTTTTGATGACTGTTTTTCTTGTTACCTCTTCTGCCACCATACATAATGCTGAGTCGCAGCTTGAAAAAGGCAGCACAGGGGGCACCTCCGCGTGGCTTATGGTGACCACAATTTTGGGCCTTGCTTTTGTACTGTGTATGGCTTATGAGTGGCATCACTTAATCTCCGAGGGGTTTACTGTCTCTACAAATGCATATGGAATGTTTTTCTTTCTCATAACCGGCCTCCACGGCTCTCACGTTATCGTAGGTTTGATTATGCAGTTGTTTGTCCTATTGATGGTAAAGCAAGGGAGAGTGTCAAAAAACAGGCATGTTTTTGCAACTGTAACTGGTTTGTACTGGCACTTTGTTGATGTGGTCTGGTTATTGGTTGTTTCGTTGATATACGTAATTCCGTACGTTAAACTCGGGCAATAATAGCCTTTATGCGTATATTGTTTTTGATTTTGTTGCTTTTAATAGCGGCACCAGCAGAGTCATTTGTGCCAAGCTCTGGCACTTCGACGTTTGATTCTCAGTCGCTATTGATTAACGAGGACGATTATCTGGGGAAAAGTGTCCCTGATATATCGTTTACCGATGAAAAGGCAAAGCAGTTTAAACTGTCTGATTTTGCGGGAAAGCCTCTGCTCCTCTCTGTCGTCTATTACAGGTGTTACCAATCATGCCCGATTTTGAACGAGGGATTAAGCACAGCATTGTCAAAGGTTAATCTGAGGCTTGGAAAAGACTACAACGTTATCACAGTGAGTTTTGACCACACAGAGACCCCCGTCTTAGCCGCCCAATTCCGCAAAAATCTTGAAATAAAAATGAAAGGCGAGGTTCCACCTGATTTTGAAAAGTGGATTTTTGCTGTAAGCACAGAGCGTGACATCAAGGCACTGACAGGTGCCACTGGTTACAGGTTTTTCTTTTCGACAGAAGACAGGCTCTTTGTTCACCCAAATGTCTATATCTTTCTCTCTCCGGAGCGTAAGATAACGAGGTACCTCTTTGGCCTTTACCCATCAGCGTTTGACGTAAAGATTGCTCTTATTGAATCAGCAAAGGGTAAGGTCGGGAAATTTCCGCTTATTAACACCTTTGCTCTTGCCTGTTACATGTACGATCCAAACAGCAAGGGTTACCGCCTTAACCTGCCCGTGGTGTTTGCCTCTATGGGGTTTTTGCTTGGAGCACTTACAGGGCTTATCGTTTTTTTATTTTCCAGAAATCTGAAAAAAAAGAAAGGGCTTATAATAAGCCGTTAAATTTTGAAGGAGGGTTAAAGATGAATAGGGTTATTATGTTAATTGCCGCACAACTTGCTTTGTTTGTGTTGCCTGCGGTTGCAATGGCAAAAGAAAGAATTCCTGATCCGGCAAAAGGGTGGGATGCGCATTTTATTCTGTTGATGGTAATTTCGGTCTTTGTTTACCTTGTTGTAACCATTCCTCTACTCTACTTCGTCATCAAGTACAGAAGACGGAAGGGCAATGAGGTTGGAGCCTATATTGAGGGCAACGTTGGACTTGAAGTGACGTGGACCGTTATTCCTCTCATATTAATAGCTCTTATCGGAGTTCATTCGTGGGCTCTTTTTAACGACTACAGAACCGTGCCTAAAGATTGTTTCGAGGCTAAGGTAATAGCTCAGCAATTTTCTTATGAGATGATCTCTCCTGAGGGAATCAGAACTGTAAATGAACTAAGAGTACCCGTAGGTCCTGTGAAGGTGAGCCTGACCAGTAAGGATGTTATTCACAGTTTTGCAGTTCCGCAGTTCAGGGTACGTGAGGATATGGTGCCGGGGCGTGAAACTTACCTTTGGTTTAATGCTAAGGATCCTGGCACTTACGAGGTGTTTTGTTCTCAGTACTGCGGAACAGGACACTCTCAGATGCTTGCCAAAGTTATTGTACTTACAAAAGAGGCTTATGATGCGTGGGTAAAACAAAACACAGCAGAAGCCGCTGCCTCGCTGCCGCCTGAGGAACAAGGCAAAAAACTTTTTGAATCTCTTGGTTGTATAGGGTGCCATTCTGTAACTGGCGATAAGAGCGTCGGCCCGACCGTTAAAGGGCTTTTTGGCAACAAGACCGCACTTACCGATGGCACAGAAGTTATTGTAGATGAGGCGTTTATAAAGGAAAAGGTAAAGAATCCAAAGGGAAAGGTTGCTAAAGACTACCAGCTTATGATGCAGCCTAACAACGTGATGGATACAGACCTTAACGCCATAGTGGCATATGTAAAGACACTTAAGTAAGAAAAAATTAAGAGGAGGTTAATAGATAATGAATGAACCGAAGGGATTTAAATCGTGGTTGTTCACAACGGATCATAAAAAGATAGGCATTATGTATCTTGTGACTGCAATGATCTTTTTTGTGGTTGGACTTCTGCTTGCAACTGTTATGAGGATAGAGAATATGGATATGAGCCGGCAGGTGATTATTGGGCCGCAGCTTTATAACGTTGCCTTTACAATTCACGGGGCTGCAATGGTGCTTTTCTGGATGATACCGATTTTACTTGGTTTTTTTGCTAATTACCTTGTGCCTCTTATGATAGGGGCCCATGATGTGGCATTTCCCAGGTTGAATGCTCTAAGCTATTGGCTCTACGTAGGCTCCGGACTTATAGCAGTGATGGCTCTTGTTATGCCGGGCAGGCTTGACACCGGATGGTGGGCCTACCCCCCGTATTCAATAAAGACAACGGCAAACATAGCATTCTACGTTTTTGCTGTCCATCTGCTTGGAGCCTCCAGCATAGCAGGCGCCGTTAATTTCATCACAACAATAGTAACCTTAAGAGCGCCCGGGATGACCTGGGGCAGGTTAAACCTCACCGTATGGGGTATCTTTGGTGCTTTTATAATTCAGTTGGTAGGAGTTCCTGTGCTTGCGGCGGGCGTTACGCTTTTGCTATTTGACAAATACCTTGGCACATCGTTCTACGATGCCTTTAAGGGCGGCTCTCCGATTCTCTATGAGCATCTTTTCTGGTTCTATGCCCATCCTGCAGTTTATGTTGTTGCCCTGCCGGTATTTGGAATAGTGTCAGATATTATATCAACATTTTCACAAAAGAAGGTCTATGGGTACACAAGCATGGCTGTTGCAATTATGATTATAACAGTGCTTGGGTTTGAAACATGGGTACATCACCTCTATGTTGCCAGCACAGAGAACTGGTCAAGAGTGTTATTTATGTGGGCAACGATTCTGATAGGAGTTCCAACGGGAATAAAGACTTTTAACTGGCTGGCTACTCTTCATAAGGGCTCAATTGATCTCAAAACGCCGATGCTTCATGCGCTTGGTTTTATATCGCTTTTTACTATAGGCGGTGTAACCGGTATAGCCAACGGCTCTGTAGGATTTGACATTCACGTCCATGACACCCACTGGGTAGTGGCTCACTTCCATTACGTTTTGGCAATCAGCATGTCCATGCTGTGTATAGGCGGAATTTACTACTGGTTTCCTAAATTTACCGGTAAGATGTACAACGAGTCTCTTGGAAAGTTTGCTTTTTGGCTTACGTTAATTGGCGCTATGATAGCGTTCCTTCCGCAGTTCCACCTCGGTATTGAAGGCATTCCGAGAAGGTACTGGAAAGTGCCGATAAGGTACTCTGGTGAGATGAGGATAGCTGCAATATTTTCTTTCATAGCGATTCTTGGGTTTTTGCTGACCATATTTAACATTTTAAAATCAGCGATAAGTGGCCCGAAGGCCCCTGCTAATCCCTGGAACTCAAAATCCCTTGAGTGGCAGATACCCTCACCGCCTCCATTTTATAATTTTGAGGAAATCCCCGTCATAACCGAAGGACCGTATGAGTATGGTAAACCTGAGGGTGATGTTAAAAAGGGGCATTGATATAACTTATTGAGTAATGAATTGGCTGGATTCTTGCGAAAGCAGGAATCCAGTTTTTTATTAACTATAAATGGGAGGCATAAAGTGAGCATTAGTCGTGTATCACTTGTTAAGGGTTGGCTGTATCTTGGCATAACAAGTCTTGTTCTTGCAGGGATGCTGTCGATAATATTGGTTTTTTCAAGAACTCCCTACATACAAAACATTTTCCCTTTGATTAAGGATTTTAGGGTGGCACTTGTCGTGCATGTGGACTTATCGGTGTTGATTTGGTTTGTTGCTTTTGCAGGGGTGTTGTGGAGTGTTTATGGCGGCGAGAGGCTGTTGAGGGTTGGGGTAGTGTCATTGATTTTTAGTGCGTTGGGGACTTTAATAGTTGCGCTTAGTCCCTTTTTAGGAGCAAGCCATCCGCTTATAAATAACTATGTGCCGGTTTTAAATGACAGGGTGTTTTTGGTTGGCATTGCATTATTTTTACTTGGGTTTTTTATTCTTTCTTTGAGAAGTTTGATTGTAATAAGGGTGGAGGGGGCATTTAAAAGCCTTGATGCAGCACTCCATCTGGGACTAAAGCTTGCAGCCGTCATAGGGCTTATGTCAATACTTGAGATAGTTTACACGTATTTTAAAATACCTGTCAATTTAGCTGAAACGCGGTACTACGAGATATTGTTTTGGGGGGGTGGGCATACACTTCAGTTTATGCACACACTGCTTATGCTCATAGCGTGGGTGCTGTTGGCTGTGGAAAGCGGTATAGATTTTCATAAATCTTCACCTTGGGTGTTTGCCACGCTATTTTTGGCACTTTTTGCAGGCTCTCTTGGAGGCCCTTACATTTTCGCTACAACGTCAGTGGAAACAGTTGAGTTCAGGCAGGCATTTACTGAGCTAATGGAGTGGGGTGTGGGTTATTCGGTTGTAGTTTTAGCGTTAATTATAGTTTACAGCCTGATAAAAAGCAAAGGGGGAACTGACAGTAAACATATTCGGGCAGCACTTATAAGTTCAATATTTTTATTTGGAGCCGGAGGGACTATCGGTTATTTAATAAGCGGTGTAAACGTAACAATTCCAGCCCATTATCATGGTGCAATAGTAGGAGTAACGCTTGCCTACATGGGGCTTGTATATATGTACTTACCAAGGTTAGGTTTTAGCAGAGTACCAGCTAAGTTAGGGGCAATACAGGCGTATTTGTATGGCATTGGGCAGTTTATCCACATAACAGGGCTTGCATGGGCAGGCGGATACAATGTGCAGAGAAAAGTTACCGGAGTTGAGCAGGGCCTAGACACTATCAAAAAAATTGCCAGCATGTCGCTAATGGGAATAGGCGGAGTGTTGGCAGTTGTTTCAGGGTTTTTGTTTCTTTATGTGACAATAAAAGCACTTGGCAGTAAAGGGACCTCTGTAATTTGACATGGCTTTTAACTAATTATTATGATATAGATTATAGAAATAGTGGTTATTATAAGGGTAGTATGAATAAAACATATAAGTAAAAAGACTGGGAGGTTGGAGATGGTAAAGGGCAACGGTACGAAGGGCAGACATAAAACGCACGGTTGTAACATAGAACAACTCCGGCAACTTCCATGTCTTGCACAGATTAGGGACGAGGATCTTGAAGATATTGGGCGGAAATCATTTGTAAAGAAATACTGTAAGAACGATTTTATTTTTTTAGCATCTGATGAGGTTAAGTTTTTCTTCATAGTGGAAAGTGGCTCTGTCAAACTTTACAAGAACTCAGAGGAAGGCAGAGAGATAGTGATTAAAATAATGGGAATGGGTGAGCATTTTTGCTGTGCGCCCATATATGCAGATAATAAGAACATGGTAAATGCAGTAGCATTAGAGGACACGACAGTATTTGCAATACCTGCAGATGACTTTACATCTATGCTTCATAGCGGTTTGTCAGAATTTGGAGTAAAAATGTTAAGGACATTGTGTATGCGTGTGAAGCATTTATCGTCAATAGTGGAGAATATAACTTTCAAGGATGTCGAGAAGAGGGTTTTAATGGCTATTATGAACTTAGCTGAGCTTAAGAGCCCGGGTACAGATACAGTACCACTGACATTGACACATCAGGAGATAGCATCCATGACGGGGACAGTCAGAGAGGTTGTTTCGCGTACTATGAGCAAGCTTCGGAGGTGCGGCATACTGTCACATGGCAACCAGAGGGAGTTTATACTAAACAGACAAACTGCTGCTGAGTATTTAAAGCATCAGCATTAATACAATAGAACTACAGTTTGGGCGGTTAGCTCAGTTGGGAGAGCATCACGTTCGCAACGTGGGGGTCGGGGGTTCGAATCCCCTACCGTCCACCAAAATTATTGTTTATAATCAATGAGTTATCTTTCTAAAACCCCTAAAAATACCGTCACCAAACCGTCACCAGCTTTTTTTTAGCCCTGTTTTTTACCGCTGTTTTATCTTTTTTTTGATTGCAGAGGTTAAGCAAATTACTCTGAAAAATACTTGCTACGGTATCTGAAAATTGCTCTCTGTTTGATGTTTGCTTTACGGTTGTGTGTTCAGGTAAACCATTGAGGTGGATTAAATTAAAATAAATTGTGGTATATACCCGTTTTAATGTCCTTAATGTCCTAAACTCTTGATTTATGCCGCTCTATAGACAGTACATTGAAATGCAGAAAAAACGAATGTCCTGAATGTCCTGATGACTTTATCATAACGTTAGGAAAAAGTACCGGTAGCAGAGTAACTCTTGACTAATCCATCTTATTTTGATACTATAAAAGAGTAGAGACATCGGAAGGGTCTGTATAAAAGTGCCTGTCGGGCATTTACAAAATGACAAAGTGAGGAATACACAATGGTTGACACCGAGAAACTTGCGGAAGTTGCAAACCGCATTAATCAGAAGTCAGACGATTTACAAACAACTCTCCAGAAAATTCAGGACAAAATTAATGGTCTTAACATTGGTCTTGAGGTGTGGTTAAGTAACCCAATATTAAGCCGTGAAACTCCGTCAATAGTCACTGACAGAAGATGTACTCTTGATGTTTATCTTGGTTATGCAAAAACTTTTTCTGGATGGGGACTTGTCTCTCAGGAAAAAGTGTACAGCCAATCTTTAGGAGATGATGATGAATGGATACACGATTCCTGCAATGAGGCACAACCACTCTTAAAGTCATCAAGAGCAATTCGTATTGCGGCGCTTAAACATTTACAGGAGTTAATTGATGAGATTGTTAGAAGTGCTGAAAACTCAATTAATGAAATTGAGAAGGCAAAACTACTCGCTGACGAGATGTAATAAATATTAACCTTTCCCTTCCGGTTGTCTCAAATACAGCCCTTTGGCTTTGCCCGAGGGCTTTCTGTTTTTATGCAGGGCTTCCTTTACTGACACTGTTTACCGGCTGAGGCTACAAGGACGTAATACGTCTCACTGCACGTCACTCGATGCACGATAAAAACGATATTTATTTCTACAAAAAGTACCGACAAAAGCGACAAAAGTATCAGGGCACATAATCAGTCGGTGTCAATTTGTAACCTGCTCAATTTTGAGGAGCTAAATAACGTGAAAAAAAATATATATATTTCATGAAAATGGCAAAATAAGTGGCAATGTAGCATAGAGCAAGGAAATAAGCCGGTTTATTCCATGCAACAAATAAAAACAGAAGTAGCACTATGTGGCAATGTGGTAGTGAGTGGAATATTTCCAGACCCAACCAATTGAAATTTTTGTATCCGTACCCTTAGATCTGTTTGATGTC
Source organism: Nitrospirota bacterium (assembly GCA_015233895.1). Lineage (NCBI taxonomy): Bacteria > Pseudomonadati > Nitrospirota > Nitrospirota bacterium. The sequence continues at coordinate 138,616 of JADFXG010000005.1, forward strand.
TTACCATTGAATATCGTTAGACTTTAGATAGTTTTGTGCTTCGCTGTTACCAAGTCGTGCCGCCGTCTTGTAATCAGATATTGCCTCGTTGTGGTCTCCATGTGCTATATAGGCATCCCCTCGTTTAAGATAAGCCTCAGCATACTTAGGGTTTAACGCTATAGCATCTTTATAATCATCTATCGCAAATAAATACTTTCCTTTGTTAAAGTAGTCATTACCATCTTCAAAGTGTTCTTTAGCATTTTTTGAATCAATCTCAACACTCCTTTTCCCCTGATTCTCGTCTGTAGTTTGAATGTTTTCTTTTTGTATATCACTCAAGTTTTTTTGGTAAGGAGCTTTAACCAATTCAGCCTTAGTTCCAACGAGTTTCTCATCATCATCTTTTGGTTTTTTTACGTTCGATTCTGTATTTAATTTGGCTTCTAACTCTATACTAATCGGCTGTGTATCTGGAGTTATTGCTACATTTTTTTTAAGCATTTTCCAAAGAGGTTCTAAGCCTTTTTTACGATTAGAGTAATATTCTGCTCCTCTTATTCTACAAAATTGCCAGCCACACCTTTCTAAGACTTTTTGTCGCATTAAATCATTCTGCAATTGTTCCACTACATGATATTTATCTCCGTCACACTCTACCGCAATCTTTATTCCGTTAGGCAACACAACAACTAAATCAATTCTGTATTTTGCAACCTTGTATTGAGGTATTACACTGTAATTGTTTGCAACTATGTCGTTATATACGTCAACTTCAAACCAACTCTCAAAAGGTTTAGGCTGTGTTCCAAGTGCTCTTTCAATTCTGTTTTGCAGAGAAATCGTTTGATGTTTGTAGTTAATAAAATGGTCAAGCAATTTGTATCGTAAATCCTCTCTATTGACTAAATCCTCTAATTGAATTGAATGGAATAGCCACATCTGCTCCTTTGCCCGACTGGCTGCTACATTAAATCTTCTTTCATCTGCAGGTTTTGTAAATGCAGCTCTTTTGTGATTATGAGCAGTCACTAAACTTAAAAACATAATGTCTCTTTCATCACCTTGAAAACTTGCTGATGTTCCACATCGAATGTTTCTTTCTCTATATTCGACTTCACCTATTTTGTTAAGAATTAAGTTATCAATCAAATCAGCTTGTTTATTGCCTTGTAACGTTATCACGCCAAAAGATTTATTTTTATAACTGTCATCTTTAACAAGTTCAGCAATCTTGCTTGCTATCTCATTTGCTTCAACTTTATTAGTAATGTTTTGAAGCGTACCTTCAACATAACCTTTTTCACAATATACCGTTTCTAATGGTTTTAGTCTTTTTTCAAAGTATTGCTTTAGAGGGTACAATCCTATACCATCGGGAGCATAAAAATATTTGTTTGAAAATTCAATTATCTCAGGCATACACCGGAAGTGCTCCCGTAGTACTACTATATCATCACAAAACCTTCTTGCATGATCAAAAATACTAAATTCAATCCCAAAGTAATTAGCAAATGGAAAACCTTGTAGGTAACGGGATATATGTGGTATCATAATGTTTGCGTCTATACCTATATATTCTGGTGATGTTTGTTTATCATCTCCAACTATTATTATATTTTTAGAGATATACAGAAGGAATATTGCATCTGGCCCTAATTGGCTTGCCTCGTCAATTATCACATAGTCATACATTCCCTGTTCAGGTGTTACTGTTTCTGCAACCTTATACATAGGCATGACCCAACACGGAACAGAGTTTTTGCATTTTTCCATTTGGCTTTGAGCTACCTTCATAAATTTTTTAGCTTTCTTGCCTGTTCCTGTTTTCCCAATTTCTTTAACAGCATCGACCCATGCTTGTAAATGCTGCCGTAACATTTTGTCTTTTTTTAGTCTTTCTAAAATATAAAACCAAGCTTTTTTAGATGCAATTTCACCTATATATTTTTCCTCTTGTTTTTCCAGCTCTGACAACTTATACGTGAGTTCTGCTTCTAAATTTTTATCTAAATATTTTCGTATTTTATTAAGTGCATTTTTAAAGTAAATAGCATCTTTAAGCTGAGGGAGTTTTGATATTTCTATAGTTCCTTTTAAAATATCATCAGTTAATAAAGGTAAGTTTTCTTTTAGACTATGTTCTATTTTTTTATAATTGGCATATTTTTTATCTTCAAAATCTAAGGTATCAATTTCACAGAGAAGTTTCTCATATTGCTCAACGTTAACTTCTGTAATCGCATTAATTAAGTCGTTTGCTATTTGGTGTATATTTTGTATAGAAAGATATTTTTTTACCTTTGATATATTTCTTTCATATTTTTCTTGTTGAGTAATTAAGTTTGCATAACACGTTTCTATTATTAAATCGGCCAATATTTTACTTTCACAACTCGTGACTCTTATGTCTGATAAAGATTCCAT